>JBMTVV010000293.1:0-2987 GCA_049451755.1 Bdellovibrionota bacterium | reverse complement strand
CTCATCCCATGAGAACAATCGCGGTTCAGACAGCACAGAGCCGGTGGAGACTTCTTGTAGCGAGGACGCAAAGCTCTTAAAGAGAGAGATCAAAAGGCGATACAGCGAGCCGAGCTACATCAGCCCTATCTCGGTACGAGCGCATCCTAGTCGAGTCGTTGAACCACTCGCGGTGGAGATTGCAGAGTTTGTCGAGCAACAAGAATCGCCGAATTTCGTAAAGAGCTTACTTGAGAACTCAGCGTTTACTCGAGCTCAGATAACGAAACGATTTGACCAATTCTGGACGAACTCCGAGCGCTCTCCAGAGTACATTGATCCCGAGACGCGCACGTACCTCGAATCCCTCCGAGAGCTTGACACAGAGACCTTCGGGCATGTGAGGGCGGAAATTGAGAGTCAGGCAGAAAGAATAATTCGGATACGAGCTCTTGAACAATCCGTCATTGCCGAGGGAAATCGTGATTCCGGAGGGTTCTCTGAATACAAGCTCAGGCTTCGTAAACCTGTCCTTGATTAGGGTATGTTAAATGCGGATCTCCTTGATGTAGCCTTGAGCGTGCCATCCCTGTTTACGAGAGCTGATCAAACTTCTCGAGCATCTTTTGGTAGCCACCAGTTCCCGTACTAAGCCACTTTGAGATGCGTGCAATTGTTGTTGAGCTTAACCCCGTCTCGCGCTCAATGTGTGAGTAGGGGAGCTTCTCGTGCAACATACGGGCAACTTGCCACCGCATAGCGAACTCTTTCAACTCGTTTTCTGTAAGAAGATCACGCAAGAAAGACTTTGCATCAGACTCTGACTCTAGGAGGAGTAGCGCCTTGAGCAGCTCGGCAACGGAAGAGTTTTCAAAAATATCATCTGAAGGTGTCGCCATCGGAGTTCCTATTGCTTTCCATCCCTATTTTGAATTCCAATCCCCGCACCTGTCCAGAAAAATGACCATCCAGAAGAATGCGGCGCACGCACGAACCGTATTTTTACCTCTACCAGATTTCTATGTTTGCCAGTCAAGCTCTTCTGCGAGTGCCTCTCGAAACCAGGCTTGCTGCGCTGTAATGAGCTTAAAGTGATAGTCGAGGTCTTCACTTGAGACCCCCGACGCGCCAAGCGTTGCACTCAGGACAAGGAAGTATCCAACGAGACTCAACTTAATGCCAACGAGCCCATCAGCAATCTCTAACGCTGCCGGCAGGAGCTCATGACACCCTCGGATGGGAACAATTGCGACATTCACCCCCATGTAAATGGTTGTTTCAGCAGGACGCTTGAGCCCCTCTGCGAGCACTTCAAGCTCTTCACCATCTCCGAGTGAAAGCATCCACTGGGCGGTTTCCGGATTCTTCTCCCGACAACATGCTTCAGGATCAAAACCCCTCCGAGTGATAAACTCTTCTACGATTCGAATTGGGTCCTTCCCGCCCGGAATCTGTCGAATATCCGCGGTTCGAAACTTCTTAATCTTTCCCATGGACAAAACGGTACCGCACTCAGAAAGAGCAAACAACAAGAACGTCTCCTCAGAGGGAGGACTCCTTACCGGTGATACGGAATGTGGTTATCTAGGGTATAGGCGCGGTAGAGCTGCTCTATGAGCACGACACGAGCGAGTTGATACGGCATAGTCATCTTTGAGAGCGAGAGCACGTGACGAGCAGAGTGTTTTAGCTCTTCACTCCACCCCTGAGGCCCCCCAAGAGCAAAGACGACCTTGTGCACCCCCTCTCGGGAAACAGTGCGGAGAAGCTCACAGAAGCCTTCCGTTGTAGGCTCTTTCCCACGCTCATCAAGGAGAATGAGCGCGTGGCTTGAATCAACGGCCTTCTCCAAGAGCTCTGAGTGGTACCGGCACTGTTCGCTCGGGGAGTGCTTGAGGAACTTCTCACCGCCGAGTTCACGGAGTGTGACCTTCCAAGACCCTGCAAACCGCTTTAAATACTCCTTTTCCAATTCAAGGAAGTGAGTATCTTTCGTCTTACAGAGGGCCATCACCTGAATTTCCACGAAAAACTCCTATAACAGACTGGTTTTATTGCGCAAAAAAAGATCAAAAAAGCCCTTAAGTTTTTTTCAAGACTTGTCGACCTGGTTCCCGTAGAGATTTTTACCACACATTGGATAAAAGTTTCTCGTAGAAAGGAATCTTGTGTTTTCGCTAGGGACGGCAAACCGCAGATGTGCAGAGAAGATGTAACCTATAACCCCCCGGCACGCGGAGCGAACTCCGCTTGCTGAACTATCGAACACGAGGTGTGTCATGAAATCCGATTCTCTTGATAACCGGCTGCGCCTATCGCAAGCCCTCAATCCCTACAAGAATGCAACAGCACAGAGTGAACAACGCACGAAGGCAACTGCTGCTTCAGCGCAACCCTCAACTGATGCGGTAACCACTGAGATCACCGCACGGCCCAAACAAGCTGAGCGAAGCTCTTACTCCGGAAGAACCTTCGAGGAGGTCAAGGATCTCGTCCGCTCTGGCCAGTACTTCGCAAAGACAAGTGCAAGCGCCGTTGCAGAAGCACTGAAACGTGAGCTGCTCGGGTAAGCTCAATACCACGAGAATTAAGATCTACAAGGTGCCACTGGGCGCTCACGAAGTAGGGCAGTGTCTTTTTCTGTACCCATCCTGGTCGAAAGAAAATAGCGAGAGGGACTCATGAGGAGCAACCCACTCTAGCTGAAGATTTCGAGAGGATGGGTCTTCCAACACTTTCAGGTGTGCCCTCTTTAAAGCAAGATAGTTAATCTTATACTTCTCTAAGGCATCACAGAGAGAGAAATCAGACCTGAGTAACGTCGTAGCTTCACACAGCTCATGTCTGAATATCTTCGTGGCACTCCAAGTCAAAGTGAACATATCGCCTGGCAGCTCATCAAGGAGTCCAACACACGGCCATAGTGGCTGAGGAGTTCCTGATATGAGCCACCCGAGTAAAAGCTCACGGGTCATAAGCTCATTTGGTGAAAGCGTCAGAGTCATTGC
>JBMTVV010000292.1:0-3047 GCA_049451755.1 Bdellovibrionota bacterium | reverse complement strand
GGATGAAGATGGTAGCAAGCCGACAGACTGGAGTCAGATAGAAGACTCACTCCGTGAAAAGCAAAGCGCAGCCCTTAAGACGGGGCATGTAAAGACACCACCAGAAGGAGGTCATGCACTCTCTGAGCTATCGGCTTTCGGAATAGCCGTCCCTACCTTACCGGAGATTCCTCCACTAAATACTTTCGAGCAACAGCTAGAGGAACTACAACGTGAAAACACGGAGGCGGCGTTAAAAGCGCTCGGGACTGCCCACCGTGATATCGCTTTCCTGCGAGGTACGGAAGAAAAGATTCTACAACGAGAGGGCACCTTCGCCTCTTTCGGCGATGCAGCGCGACACGATCTTATCAAACAAATCAAGGAAAAAATCTCTGAGAGACAAGAAGCGCTTGACGGGTACGCACAAGAAAGCCCTGAGCACTTTTATGTTATCAAAGGTGGAGAAGCGCGTAGGTGGATACGCCAGCTCCAGAGTGGACGCATTGCTCGTACACCATACGTGGAAGATAAGATTCATGAAGTATCTTCTGCACTTGCTAGTGGCAAAATCGTCTTTCTTCACGGAGAGACTGGAGCCGGTAAGACAGAAGTTGCACGAGTTGCTGCCCGTGCAGCGACTGGGAAAGATCCCATTGTCGTTCGTGGCTACTCGGGAATGGACTCCGCGGAACTGTTCGGGCATACCGAACTGAGACCGAGCTCTCCTCGAGACCACGGCACAATCGATAAAAAGATACATAATGAATTACAAAAGTGGCGAAATGAAAACCCTGACGCATCATCAGAGGCGGTAGCGGAACAACGAGAGCTCATTAAAGAGTCACTTATTCACGAGCCGGCGGTTCCGCAGACAGAATTTCTCCTTGGAGCAATTTATCAAGCTGCCCAGGAGGGACGCACTGTTATACTCGATGAAGCAAACTACATCCCTCCCCCACTCCTAGCGAAGTTAAACGATATTCTGACGAAAAAGCCTGGCGAACACATTACCGTGCAAGAAGATGGCATTGCACCCATTCAGGTGGTAGAAGGATTTTCTGTCATTATGACTGGGAATATAAACCGAGACGGCGCGAAACGTTACGGCAATCGTTACGATATCGACGCGGCCCTTATTGATCGATCGCACTTTATTCACTACCAATCACTTCCTCAAGCCACACAGGGATTACCAATTAACCATCGGCCTGAAGAAAAGCAGCTTTTTGCCGTGCTTGTAGCAAGCTTAGTTGCCAACCAGCCTCGTCCACGTCTCCCGAAGGATAGCCCCATTCAACTTCAACTCATTGATAGAGTTGGCAGCCTTACACTCCCTGAAGGGGGGCTGGATGCCATTTGGCGACTCTCTCAATTTGCAGCGGTAACGCAGCTTGCCTTTGCTGGGAAAATCACGAACGAGAGCGAGTTCGCCTATCAGAAAAATGGAGCACAGACTGCTCCGAAGGTAGAGAATGCCCTCAGCCCTCGACGCCTTATCAATATCTTAGAGTCATGGAGTGCTGATGGCTTTCAACACTCCCTCGACTTTTACATCAAGAGGGACTTTACCGACCAGGCGCTCGATACGAAAGCTCGAGATTACCTCAAACAGCTCGGGATGAAGTTCGGATTTACAAGCGAACCAAGTACCACCCATACCAAGATGGAAACTATCACTGGAGACGCTCTTCTCGAGACAATATTCGGTGAGATTCCTCTCCGTCAGAAGTGGCCTGATGGCGCCTCCAATGAGCAGAGTACAACTCGTGAGCAAACGGCTACCCGTATTACCCAGCTAGCAGCCATTCACTCCCTCCTTGAGGGGACTGACGAGCCAATAAAACACTACTCCTTTCTTCTTAAGAACAGTAACGAGTAACTACTATGGTTTAGGGCCCTACTCGTCTGGAGGACTGATATGCATGAAGATCTGAGTAAGAGAACCACTCCTGAGCAAAGTGCCGGCCGAGCACTTGATGCCATGCGCCGCTCTCGAGCTATGTATGAAAGCGTTGCCCAGGCAGCGGGATTTCGCCTCGAGCTCGGAGAGAAAACGTGCTTTGACCACACAAGAAACACCGTCATTATTGGTGTAGCGCAACTTGAAAAGCTCGGCATTACTGACCAAGCTCTTAGAGATTTCATTGTCCTCCATGAAATAGGACACTTCATTGAGTACGGCCAGGATCCAGAAGGATATCTCGATGTCGTTGAACGAACGAAAGCTCGCCCCTCTCCAGATGGAAAGCTCTACTTTGACCTCTATAATTGCCTGCAAGATATCTACGTGAATCGAAACACGGCAAATAGCGCTCCAGAGTACCGCGACATACGGGGAGGCTTTTCTGAGAAGATAGCGCAGCTGTACTCTCAGATAGGCTTTAAGGATCGGGACTTTACCGACCGTCCTCTCTGTGTTCAGTACGCTCAATACCTTTTGAATCTCGGTATGGGAGTTGGTGACGACATTACTCTCTCTCCTGAAGTCAAAGCAGAGATTGATGCAGGTGCTTTCCTCTACGGCCAACACTACACGTATGCTGAGTTTATCGAGAACTTTCTCATCCCCGTTGTCGGATATCAGAGGGATGCAGGATGGACAGCTACGATGTCACAACGGAGCGCTGTTATTGAGGCGGCCATCGTCCCTGTTTTTGACAAGCTCTTACAGAAAGACAAGGAAAACCAACAGGACTTAGAGCAAGCTGGTGGTGAAGTAAATCCTCTTGGCGATATGGAGCCAACTCTTGAAGACCTTGAAAAAGCAATCGACAAGGCTATCAAAGACAAACAAGAAAAAAACCTCTCACCAAAGGAGCGTGCATCTCGGCTACGTGCTGAGCAAGCGAAAGAAGTTGCCGGGAAAGCAGGGCTCTCAGAAGGCCAGGCTGGTGATTTTGCAGAGAGCCTTGAACGGGTTCAACCTCTCATCCATGAAATTGTGAGCACCTTCAAAGAGCTTCGTTCACCCCAGTCCACGTGGCATCAAGAAACTCTCGGCCCTTATACGAAAGGGAGTCGACTCGATATTCCATCGGTGATTCGAAACTTCGGAAACGTTTTAC
>JBMTVV010000291.1:0-3058 GCA_049451755.1 Bdellovibrionota bacterium | reverse complement strand
CCTAGACCACCGACCATATCGCTTTCCTTTCACGTAACAATAAGCGTTTTTTCCCATTTACCTCAGAAAATGGGCACCCTTAAGACAATCACAGAGTGGCGCTCGGTGAAAGTATTTTACGTCGAAATACTGTCTCGTTCGTAAAATACCTCATCACCTTCACACACCACCCTCATACTATTGGCGTTCAGATACAACCCGTCCCCTAAAATAGGCGAGTGGCCCTCCATTGAAGGTTTTTAATGTGCGCTTGAACTAAGGACGCAACAAGGCTATCGACTCATCGAGAGTAAAGTCGGTGCTAACCGAGGTGAGAATGCGGTGAAAAAACGAAAGAGCGACCCCTCCTTCGAATAACGCCCCTCATACCGCACGCCCAGCCGGTCACAGCGGGCAACGCGCAATGTCGCCGCACGGGACGGATGCCCGCATTGGCTGGGGCTGTCCCCTCAAATCGGTCTATCTCGGATTTATAAATCTGCTTGTTTTGCCGTCAGCTCGACAGTACCACCGGCCTGTTCAATTTTCTGACGTGCGGAAGCTGTTACTGCCTCAACCTTTACAGTGAGTTTTTTCGTTAGCTCACCATTTGCAAGGATTTTTACACCAGCCTGTGTCTTAGGACCAATCTTCACCCCTTTACTCTTCAGGAGCTCCGTAGTCACCTCGGCACCATCCTCAAACTGATCGAGGAGAGATAGAGACACTACTGCATATCGATTGAGTCCCATAAACTGCTTTGGTGAGCGGAATCCGACCTTACCCACTCTTCTATAGAGAGGCATCTGTCCACCTTCAAAGTAAGCAGGCACCTTCCCACCGGATCGAGACAACTGACCCTTGTTTCCTCTTCCAGCAGTTTTCCCCCAACCGGACGATTCACCACGCCCGAGCCTCCTTCTGCGGTGACGAGAGCCGTCAGCCGGGCTCAGATTCTCCAGTGATAGTTCTTTCACTTCGATATTGTCTTGCTCATTCGCCATGATGCACTCTTTTCTTTTATCGGAACCCAGGCTTCTCGCTGCGGAGCCTACCTGCTCGTTCCTCATCTACTAATACTATCGAATCAAACGACTCCAGCTCGAGCATCCCGCATCATATCGATGGCGTTGAGCTTGCACGGACTCGTCTATTGCCTCTTATACCTTTTCCACAGACAAGAGATGACGTACTTTCTTCACCATCCCTGCCACAGCTGGATTAAAGACGAGCTCCTTTTCCTTCCCAATTTTACCAAGCCCCAATGCGGCCAGGGTAGCTTTTGTACGGGGAGTCCTCTGACACGCACTACGAGTCTGTCTCACTCTAATCTTTCCGTCGTACTGTACCTCTTGTTTCATATCTCCTCACCTGTTCCCTGAGTTATTACTCAGCTACATTTCCTAACACGCTCACACTAGTACGGCGCGTACTGAAGCTCCTCTAGAGAAATACCTCGAAACCGCGCGACTGCCTCTGGATCCTTTAATCTCAACAAGCCATCAAGCGTTGACTGGATCACGTTTTGAGCACGGTTTGAACCGATACACTTTGTGCGAATATCAGCGATACCAGCTGCTTCCACTACTGAACGAACAACCGAACCGGCGATAACTCCCGTACCAGGCTTAGCAGGCTTCAGCACTACTGTAGCTGGCCCAAAGTTCCCAATGATATCGTGTGGAATGGTCGCACCACGAAGTGGAATCTTCACCAAAGACTTTCTCGCCGCCTCTGAAGCCTTCCGAATTGCATCCGGCACCTCGTTTGCTTTTCCGAGACCAAACCCAACGTGTCCTTGACCATCACCAGTTACAACGAGCGCGCTGAAGCTAAAACGTCTTCCACCTTGCACCACCTTTGCTACTCGATTGATGGCGACCGTCTTATCCGTCAACTCTCCACATTGCTCTGCTGACACTCTTCTTGCGTGCACTAGTTCCTTAAATCGCATCCGTTACTCCTTGCTAAAACTTTCTCGTGACGGAGGATCTTACCCCCATCAAAGACTTCCGTCGTTTCTACTCCTAGACCTTCAGTCCTCCCTCGCGCAGACCCTCCGCTACCGCTTTCACCCGACCGTGGTACAGAAATCCATTTCGATCAAAGACGAGATGCTGAATGCCCTTCTCGGCACACTTCTCCGCAACTACCATTCCAAGTCCCTTGGCTGCCCGAACACTCTTTGGACTTGACGAAGCTCCTTCACGCTCATCGGCAATGGAGCCAGCTCGCTGAGCAACCGTCGGATCCTTCGTCGAAGCGCTCAAGAGTGTTTTTCCGGTCTCATCCGAAATCACCTGCACATAGGTGTACTTGTCACTGCGAAAAACGCTCAGTCGTGGTTTTTCAGCTGTCCCAATAAGACGGGCACGGATTCTAAACTTCCGTCGTTTCCTCGCTTCTGCCTTCTTTTTCAGCTTATTCATTGTTCACTCTCACTACGAATCAATTGCCAACTAGAATTAATTGCTAACTACTTTGCAATCTCTCTCAAAATCTTTTCCGCTCTACTTATTTCGCTCCAGTCTTCCCGGCTTTGCGTCTCACCTGCTCGTCTGAGTAACGCACACCTTTCCCAAGATACGGCTCAGGAGGACATACATCTCGCAATTTCGCGGCGACTCTTCCGAGCAACTCACGATCACACGCCTCAAGACTAATACTCTGTTTCTCCAACTGAGCGGTGATCCCCGCCGGCATTTCTACATCTGTTTTGTGCGAATACCCGGTCGCCAAGGTAATGGTGTTTCCCTTTTGCACGGCGGTAAATCCAACTCCTTGAAGCTCGAGTTTTTTAGACCACCCAGTGGTAACACCGATCACAGAATTATTAAGATGCGCGCGGAGGGTCCCCCAGTTGGCCTTCGACTGTCGTGAATTCACCTCTCCACTCAATACGACCTGCTGCTCTTCGATATCGACCTTCACCAGAGGAGGCACTGGCAGTGCCAGCTTTCCCTTCGGTCCTTCAACCTGAATCTGGTTATCCTTCATGCTCACCTTCACCCCTGAAGGAAGCCGTACTGGTTGTTTTCCTACCCGTGACATCTTTCTTACTCTCGCTGTTAAAATCTTC
>JBMTVV010000290.1:0-3066 GCA_049451755.1 Bdellovibrionota bacterium | reverse complement strand
CCAGGATGAATACCCGGATAACCACTCATCTCTAATTCCCACGTCATAGCTCCATGACGTGATGGGAATGGTCGCAACGGATTGTCAATGACATTCAAGTACTCACGAGCCTGAAGAGAGTGTTTGTGGGAATACTTATAGACGGGTTCTAGGTGTGGTTTCGTTCCCGGCTTTGGATTTATATTTGGAAATTCTTCATGATCAAGGTAGCTAAGGCTCTCATTGAGCCGCACTTGGGGGAAAATAGTTCCAAGATTTCTCAAAACAATCTGGTCCTGACCATTTGCGTCTATCACTCTGTACTTCATGAGGTCTTCAAGAAGATGAATTTGCCGCTCATAGATATTTCCATTTCTCCAGTTATGAAACTCAAACACACCTCTAATCTGCTCGCCATTAGGTCCCCTCTCCTGAAAGGTTCCATATGGGTTCGGCGCTGAGAAAACATAAAAACCGAGATACGGGAACCGTTCAGAAAGACCAATGAGAGCGCTTTGCGCAAGCTGCTTCGCTGTAATCCAGAAATCAGAAAAGTGTGCCGTTAAACGAACATATTGGGAAACAGGCGCTCCCGAAAGAATCACTTCACCTACGCTCGCACCCTGCACGGTATTTGTCATACTCCTGATATCCGCCATCTCAGGGCCCGTTAAAAAGACATCATTGTGCTGCCACGGAGGTCTGCAGATATCGCCATCAGTAATCTGAAAAGACTGTCCCGTATTCGGATTCAGTAGTGGCTGGCATAGCTGCTGAGATGATGCTATCCCGCTCGCGATCTGCTCCGGCGTAAAACGATTGGCCGGACAGGTACTATGATTGAAGAGTGTAGTTCGATAACCGGGTAGATTCGTCCCCACAGGATATTCGTCATCGCCTTGTTGTATCAACTGTCGTGTGCCACAGACTCGAGTGAGGGTATTATACGCAAGATGCTCACAATAAGGTTTTTCTAGTGATACAGCAGGATTGTATCCCCATACGGCCAGCTTATCACCTGATGGGCACCCGCTCCCAATATTCTTATCACAATCACACATAACTAGAGGAAGTAGTGGTATGAGCTTCCCCCTATGCTGTTCATAGCGAGTTTCGTTTTTACGCTCGGAGTTCCAATGAGCAAGACCCAGTGGCAACGCTCTGCCATCAAATCCAAAAGGGAGTTGCGCGGAAAGGTAGTAGCACATCTCAACCTCTTCCTCGAATGAGAGGTCTCTCCCCATTTGTTGCTCTATCTTTTCCATGCTTATAGGATAGCAAAAGTGGCCGTCCTCTCCCCGAGTTGCTACTGGTATATCGGCCGCTACCAAAAGATTGCGAATGGGAGTAGTAATTTCATCAGGTGGCGCGTCCATATCTTCTCCAGCACCACGCATCGAAAAAGAATTATCAAAGGCAAAGAACAGAGCCCCCCTACTCGGCTCTCCACCCAGCTCTGCAGACGTCTCAAAAATCTTGAGAAAGCCGAGAAAAGCTTCGGTCAGAAACGTAGTTGTTTCAGATGATCTCACATTCACCCGAGCCGTCTTCTCCAAGGTGTATGAAAGCCATACTTTCTCCTTGCCATTGATTTGGAGCGCGACCTCTCGTGCATTCTCATACCTATCCATTGGAGGAAATTCGGCTTTCAGATCTTGATTCAGAAGTACTGACCAGATGCCAGCATCATATGCGGCCTTCCGATTGGGAAGATTGCGAGTCATCTGAATGATAGCTTGAGTGACATTACTTACATTGCGAACGGAATCTTCCACAGCAATGAGAAACTGCGTCATGACGAGGATAATAAGGAACAAAAATGCCACTACAATTGCAGTGAGTGGCAAAATGGCTCCGCACTCTCCGACATGATTATGACATAAGGAGCGTTCTTTCATTGAAATTGAACCTCCTTATCGAAAAAAACGGTATGAAGACTCGTGACCGGACTCGACGAGAAGAAACGAAACGGCCTCGAACATAACATAACAAACAGAAGCGGCTTTATCTCAAGATATGAGTCGAGATATTCCATCTCCCTTGATACCGGATTATACATCGGTATATCAAAAAGATTCGTACCAAAGGGGGGAAGATTCTCTCGTTGTGCGTTGAGAATAATCTGCATTCGTTCTTCGGCGTAGCTTGCCAACGGTCTCCGCACCCCACTGCCTCCTCCCTGATCATCAAAGCAACGAGCAGACGCAGCACTTGTGAAAAAAGGATTGTTGAGCGCAAGGACGTCTCTTTTCGGATATCCGGCAGATGCAGAATTATTCTCTCCAGTATCAATGTCTATTAAGTGTAGCTGTATCGCCGCACCATTGGGAATTGATGCAGCCCCGCTTGCGATTTTTGATAGGTATAATGTCAGCTGATCGACAAGCCGAGGCATATACTCTGTACCGAGTTCCGAATCTGATAGCGGTCTCACGGTAAGCTGTTGGTTCGCCCCAATTGTTATCATCTCTGCAACGACGGGCGGCTTCTCAATAGAACGTACAAACTGTCCAACCGTTGACTGCTGCCAAATTCGACAGAGGGCTGTAATCGATACATCGTAAAAATAGAATCCAAGCAGCAGGAGAATAGGGATGGCAAGTGCCAGCTCTACAAATGCTGCCCCCCTTTCAGATCTTTCTTCTTTCTTGCAAGTCACCACTTCACGCCCCCCCACCACTCCAATTAGACAGAGAATTTGCAGTTTGGCGCAATTCCCCCTTTTTCACATGGATGCCCGTAATCCCATGCTCATATTCGATACACACCGTTTCTGCGTGCCCTACGCCCATCAGAGAAGCTCAAAGAATGCCCCATGAAGCGTGACATGGGTGCCGAGCAAATGAATGCGGCGCTGAACGCTACGCTTTTCAAAAGACATCCCCTGTTCATTGCTCTGCTCTATTTGAATGCTCGTTGCCATATAGTTGGTACTCTCGGTAAATCCAACCGCATCCCTTCGTCTGACAGCCTCTCCAGCTACATAGTTCAAAAAGCCCATATGCACATCACTATCAGGATTTAAGGGTTTATCGGTCGTAATCCCCTGTATAACACTATTCCGAATGTTTTCATTTGGATGCCCAA
>JBMTVV010000289.1:0-3050 GCA_049451755.1 Bdellovibrionota bacterium | reverse complement strand
TTCCATACTGAGTGGATGTCAGGTGGTGAAGGTCAGTAAAGGTAGCCCACGGGATAAAATCGTGCGGATTGCAGGCTGAATGCTAATAGTGTGGTTAATTCAGATAGTTATATCTATTTCATTATTGCCGAGAACGGTGTCGAGACTCTAAAACTTTAAGCTTTGACTCCTTTGGTTCGCTACAGGTGTTTGTCACTATCAGTCGGGATGAAGTGAGTAGCTTGTGGTGGCTTCTTAAATGAATCTGCGTAGTAGAGGAGGTGGGTGTCAACTGCAGCGAAACGTTCGATTCTATTGACAAGTGCCTCGTTTCGTTTACAATTTCCAGGTGGTGGTGAGGTCAGATTGATCGAGCTGCTGTGCGTACCGTTGTGCTCTACTGGTTGGAAAGTGAACGAGCTCTTTCCATGTGGTGAGCAAAGACCTGTAGGCGTTTGCCGTCTGGCTATTTAGACAAAGCCAACTAATTAGGCATCAAGGCGTCAATAGGTCGGACTCCTGAATTCTCACGATACAATCTGAGGGCTTGGGTGTCTCTTCCTCTGCGGCGGAGTTTGTTGGAATAACGGGTACACCGTTTTCGTCCAGCGATTCGTTACCGTAGAGAAGAGGCGGCCGCATTGTGTGGCGTATAATGTGTATAAAGTTTGGGTAGCCTCTCCCAGTGAGTGGCCGCCATGAAACACTGAGAACGTTGGTAAGAAAAGACATGGAACAGAGCAGTCGTACATACCAAGAGCTATGGGATCTCGTCGAACCCGTGGTGACTCAAGAAGGACTTGAACTGTACGATATCGAGCGTAGCTCGCCGTCTTCTGCTGGAGGAAGGTCTATTATTCGGGTCTATTTGAGTCGACCGAAGACAGAAGGTGTTTCAGTTGACGAGGGCTCAGAAGGAAGTGTGGATGCAGGGGTCACCGTTGATGATTGCGCGACTGTTTCGCGGAAGCTTTCGGCGCTCGATCGTTTCGACCAGTTTCTTGGAGAGCACTCACTACTAGAGGTTTCGAGCCCAGGGATTAATCGGAAGTTAAGGACATTACAACACTTTACTGCGGCTCTGGGTGAGCGTGTCCGTGTGAAAGCATACAATGATTCAGAAGGACGTGATCGCACTATCACTGGTTTTGTCCTTGGAGTGAATGCAGAAGAGTTGGTCGAGTTAAAAGACGAGTCCTCCGGAGAGGTTCGGGAGATTCCATTTGCAAATATTTCGTCTGCACGAATAGATTTTGATTTTTCTACACCTGATAAAAAGGGAAATAGACAATGACGTATGACTTAAGGGCTGTCATAGGGCAGCTAGGAAGAGACAAGGGTATTAATCAAGATACACTGGTTGAGGTGATTGAATCAGCGATGTTGTCCGCTGCTCGAAAACATTACGGCCACAATCTCAACCTTGAGACACAGTACGATGCTGAGCTCGGTACTGTAGAGGTCTTGGTGTTCAAGACGGTCGTTGAAAAGGTTGAAGATCCTGATATTCAGATTTCACTTGAAGAGGCAAGAGCTGAGTATGATCCTGACGCAATGGTAGGAGATGAGCTTGGAAGAAAGCTTGATACCGAGTTGCTTGGGCGAATTGCTGCACAAACTGCGAAGCAGGTGATCATTCAGAAAGTACGTGATGCAGAGCGCGGGGTCATTTTTGAAGAGTATAAAGACAGCAAAGGAGACCTCATTAACGGAATCGTTCAGCGTTACGATAGGGGCAACCTTATTGTAAACCTAGGACGGACTGAGGCGGTGTGCCCGCGACGAGAGCAAATTGCTCGGGAACGGTATCGGCAGGGAGACAGAATTCGCGGGATGATTCTTGATATCGACCCTTCGGCTCGTGGTCCGCAAATTATTCTTACCCGGTCTCATCCAGATTTCCTCAAGGAGCTCTTTAAGCTAGAGGTCCCAGAGATTAGTGAAGGAACCATTGAGATTAAAGCAGTTGCAAGAGAGCCCGGAGAGCGGGCGAAAATCGCCGTTCACTCGAATGAGACGAGTATCGACCCTGTAGGGGCGTGCGTGGGGGTAAAGGGTTCACGAGTTCAGGCTGTCGTTCAAGAGCTTCGAGGGGAGCGCATCGACATTATCACATGGACGCCAGATGAGCCTTCATTCGTTGCAAGAGCTCTTTCGCCAGCCGAGGTTAGCCGTGTTGTTGTTGATGAAGAAGAGCACTCCATGGAAGTCATCGTTGCTGATGACCAGCTTTCACTCGCAATCGGTCGTCGCGGACAGAACGTCAAATTGGCAAGTAAGTTGAGCGGCTGGAGAATTGATGTTCGAAGCGTAACTGTTGCTGAGGAGGAAGCAAAGCGTGCTCGTGCGGCGCTTGAGGCCATTCCAGGACTCGACTTTATGCAGTCTGAGAGGCTCTTCCAGGAGGGCTACCGAACGGTGCGCGAAGTTGCTGAGGCGCCAATTGAAGAGATTGCTGATATCGACGGCTTCTCTCCAGAACTTGCAGAATCTATTTCTGCATCTGCGAAGCAGTTAGTTGAAGAGGCGACCGACTCAGTAGAGCTTGGTGAAGCTCCTGAGCCACTTGAGGTGCTCTCTGATCTCGATCGATTAATGCTTGGAGGTGAGCTGCAAGATAAGCTCGTTGAGTCGGGCTACTCCACTATTCAGAGTCTTGTCAGTGCCGACTATGAAGAGCTTGTCGAAAGAGGCGTTGTCGATGAGCAAGAGCTGGAAGAGATTAAAGAAGCCACAAATAACTTCTTCCGCTCAGGTTCAACATCTCGTTTGCTGTAGCAACGAGTACGTTCTCCTGGTGGCAAGGGTATCGTGGCAACGAAGAGGAAAGTAAGAAGAGTAGGATGGCGAAGCAGGCAATCGAACGTACTCTTGAGGAGGCACTGCGGGGTTTCCCAGCAAATGCTGTCACTCGAGGAGAACTCGCGCTTAAGGACGGGGCGCGTTGCTGTGCTTCTCCAGCAATAGAAGCTCTGCCTGCTCGTACACGCCCCATCCGTATGTGTTTAGGGTGTCGGGAGCGTGCGGCACAGAGCGAATTGATTCGTATTTTTTCCCTTCACTCGGATAGC
>JBMTVV010000288.1:0-3083 GCA_049451755.1 Bdellovibrionota bacterium | reverse complement strand
TCATCAACCTTGCAACTTATCAAAGAGATGACATTGACGGTGCCGGTTTGCCCTATCCGGTGAATACGATCCACTGATTGCATCCAATGCTCTGCGTTCCACGTCTTATCGACATATACTGCAGTTTGTGCTGCTGTCAGGGTAATTCCAACCCCCCCAGCCGCTGGAACCGCAACGAGGATCGATGGCGAAGACTCCTCTTGAAAAGCTCGCACGGTTTGTTCGCGCTCGCTTGCCGATACCTCACCTGAGAATGGAGCCGCATGGAATTCTTTGTACCGCTCGCACAGTTCACGAATATTCCCCAAGTAATTTGACCAGATAACCATCTTTTGCCCCTGCTCCTTTACGATCTCATTTACAAGCTCATCGAGCTCTAAGAATTTAGCAGGTTCACCCTTCCACTCAGGATCTACTAGACGGGGATTTGAGGCGACTTGTACCGCCCTAAGGTACTCCTCTAGGATGTTGGTGATCTCTCTAACAAACTGCTCCCCTGAAATACTCCGCATTCGAAGCATCAATCCCTCACGTATCTCGTTGTACCTGTCTAGCTGGGCCCCGGCCAATTCGATTTCTCGGAGGGAAAACGTTTTCGGTGGCAAATTTACAACCCGCTCCTTTCGCCTCCGAAGCATAATTTCGTGAGCACGTGTAATACTCTCCTTGACCTCATCCTCGTGAAATTTCTTCACCGCGTATTTACTGTATTCAGTACCAAGCTCGGCAACACGTGACAGCCACTTGTAGTAACTCTTTCCTAATCGCTGACCACCGTCGATAATACGCATCTGCGCCCACAGGTCTGAAACGTCCTTGGGGGTTGGCGTGCCGCTTAGTAGAACACGACGCTCACAGCGAGGTGCAATTTGGCTGATAGCTTTGAACGTTTTCCCCGTGGGATTTTTGATTCGCTGTGACTCGTCAAGACAGAGAAGTGTTTTTTTCGCCTCTGCTAGACGTTCAATTTCTGGGGTGACATAATCAAGTCGAATTGCCTCATAGTTGAGAACTAACACGTTGCACGACATGCTTCCGCTAGAGAGAAGGCGAAGCGCCCAGGCCTTAGAGGCTTTGTCACCAGCTAACACCGTCGCTTCGAGCTTGGGAAACCACATGGCAACCTCTCTCGCCCAGTTACGTGTCAGTGAATTTGGGCATACCACCAACAGGACTTCGTAGGCGTTAGTCTTCATTAGAGCCGAGAAGTAGGTCAGAACCGAGAGAGTCTTACCCAGTCCCATATCGTCCCCAAGGAAGCCGAAGGGGGTTTGTTGCAGCCAAGAAACGGCAACTCTTTGGTGAGGAAAAAGTCTCGACGCTTCCTCGGGAGCCAATCCCACTAACTCATCGGGTGAAACATCCTCCATTGACGTATAGAATCGTGTTTTTTCGAGCTCCTTCGTCCGTAGCTTAACGTCTTCAAGCAGACTCTGAAAAGAACGACTCGTAGGAAATGCACTAACGCCGTGCAGATCGCACAAATGCTCAACTCCCTGGGCAACCAGAAGGAGTTTTGAATCCGGAATCTCTAAGATAACCGTCTCGCCTTTATCCGAGTACGTATCTCCTGTAACTTCAGCAACCCCACCAAGAAGAATATCCCGGAAGTCGCTACTAAGGGGTAGGTTGATGACAAGAGCTCCTCGACCGCTCTCAACCGTTTTCCATAAACATGAGGCCTCCACCAAATCAGCTGCTACATCGTCAACGAGTGTGGCGCCACTATTCAACTCATCACTAAATTGTCTACGTTTGTCACCCACAAACGAATGAACTTCCTTAGTGAGCCACACTGGAAAAGGAAGGGAGTCTATTCGGCCTACAAATCGAAGCAGACCCCGCTCGTCAAGAACCGCGGGTTTTCCGCCCTGAGCACGGTACCCTGGAAATGCAAGCTTAAACTGCTCACGGGTAAAGTAGTTGGGCTTGAAGGCTAGATTCTCTTCGTAGACCATCGAGATAAAAGGAGTACATAACGCTCCCAAAAGGTCGTCTGCCGAAGCACTGGTAGGCTCGTTTACAACCTGCTTTCGAGCCTCCGCGGAATCTCTTAAGATACCTCCTGCAGCTTCATCAACTGCAAACAGTATCTCCTTATCCCTACATCGTTTTAAAAAATCACTAAGCGCTCCCACTGGCAAAACATACCCGTTATCCCAAGACGAGAACAAAGCCGCCTGCAATCGCTGTAGTATTCGATACGCAGAACTTCCAATTCGAGGCACGATGCACAACCGCTTAAACCGAGCATTAAAGCGAATAACCACCTCTAGTGGTACGGATGCGATAATCGACTCAGCCACAGAGAAGGGTCCCGCGCGGAGATTCTGCAGGGCACATTGCACATCCATCACCTCTATCGCCGGCTCTCCAATTCCATTGAGGGTTCCAATGGTTGAAAACTCAGGGCGGACCTGCAACGTTTGGAGCTCCTCAAACGGAACTGTCCAACTCTTATCATCGGGATTATAGCGGGCTCCCGGCACCTTCTTGATGCCCGCCACACGCTCGGGGCGATACAAGAAATCTACAATCACTCGATCACCAAACCGCATGAACGACACAGCGGGACCCGAGCTCTCTCGCCACCACTGCCTACAACCTCGTTTACTACTTTTTCCTGAACGAGCCATGTCTTATCTCTTTGACTAGTATGAAATGTCTTCCAGTACATTTTTCTACCATAAGCAGAAAAAATCATTGCCGAGTGCGAGTGTCGAACAATTCAACTATAGATTTCAACAACTTTTCCCGCACACAAAAAATACCATCGACCAGTAATTCCATGGTGTGAAAATACTCTATCAAGGTTATACAAACAACATGACACGTGTCTCACTGGTAAATATATCCAAGTCCTTTGGTTCTCATAACGTGCTAAGGGACGTTTCACTTGAGATTGGAGACGGAGAATTTTTTTCACTGCTCGGTCCTTCAGGGTGTGGAAAGTCTACGCTACTTCGAATCATAGCAGGACTTGAGCATGCTGACGCAGGTGCAGTACTACTCAATGGCGAGTCGATTAACGATCAGCCTCCTCAGAACCGTGGAATAGGTCTTGTTTATCAGAACTATGCACT
>JBMTVV010000287.1:0-3092 GCA_049451755.1 Bdellovibrionota bacterium | reverse complement strand
AGAATGTCCTTTACTAAATACACGAGTGTGTCGACCACTTCTATGCGGGAATACATCACAACTGGGCAAAATAGTCCTCTCGAGTCTTCCTCTCAAGTAGTTGTACACTTTAGATTGAAGCCTCGATGCTATGAATGTATTGGAAGAGGAATGCCGGGATAATTGCGGTTTTTCACATTTGCTGTCTTCAAAGACAATGGTGTGACTAATCAGCAGTAACAGCAAAACGCGGGAGACAATATGGAGATAACTCCACGAGAATTTCAGGGAAGGCTCACCCAGGGTTGTGATTGGCGAGATATTGTTGCCTGGGTAGGAGACCTACCACCAATTCCACAAGTAGCAGCACAAGCACTACGAGTTATTGAAGACCCTGAGTCTACGGCTCAAAAACTGACTGACCTTCTCTCAAAAGATGCTGCTCTTGCTGCACGTGTCTTGAAGATTGCAAATTCTGCAATGTTCTCACGACAACGAGATATCACCACGCTTAATCAAGCAGTAATGGTAATTGGCTTTAAGGCGCTTAAGGGAATCATAGTTGCTGCCACCCTGCGCCAATTGAATAAACGATTTGGAACAAGTGAAAAGCTGATATGGGAGCATTCCATTGCTACGGCATTTGCTGCGACTCTCATCTCCAAAAAGCTCAAAAAGGCATATACAGAGGAGATATTTCTGTTAGGGCTCCTTCATTCTCTCGGACAAATCGTTCTACTCGCCCAGGAAGATACGTATGAACAGTTTCGCAGCGTGATTAATAAAATAAAAGAACTCGGATATGAGTATGTTCAAGCCGAGGAGAGTCAGTTCGGTTACTCTCATCCTCTGATTGGAGCCTTAGTCGCTAAGAAGTGGAATTTTTCACCTGAGATATGTCAGGTGATCCTCCACTATTGCGATGACTTCAACTCTCCTGTTGCCGTCAATACAATAGAAGAGAAAATCGCGATTGTCTCACTAGCAAATTCACTTGCCCATGGCCTCAACCTCGGAAGTCCTGATGGTTATCCTGAACAGAAATCGAATATAGAGCGATGTCTCTCTTTTCTGGACTTTGAGGGGAACAGACAGGAGTTTATACGAAAAGTTGAGGATGAAATCCTTGAGCAATTCGAAGGCGAGGGAATGATTTTTGGCTAATCCTGATCATCAGAAGAGGCCTTCCTTGAAGAAGGACTCGCATCCACTTCCATAGAGTCAGTCGCTGAGCCTAGCTCCTGATCTTCCTGAGAGTCTTGAGCCCATAAGGGGAATCTGGTCGAAAGCGCTGGATGATCGAAAATAACCTGTACGCCCTTCTTGTTTCGAAGATTGACGAAGACTGGGGCCTTGAGATTTGCAGTCGTCTCCTTTGGATTTGGGCGAACCGTAATAATCACTAGGACCGCAAAATCATCATCCGCTTGCAGGTCTATATCCCTATCCCCATATGGCGGCTCAATTACATATTCCTCCCCAAACTCACCACCATCAACAATAACAAAAGCGAGCTCTGGCTCATCAACAGACTGTAGCCAAGAAAATGGAGGCTTATGTTCGAGCATTATAAAGCGCTGAGTTCTCGAGAAACCAATGAGACCTGTTGGTAGCTCAATAATGGAGTCCACAGGAACGGTAAGATCACCAAATCGTGAGCTCTTTACCACCATCGTAGGATCTTCAGAATGTTCTTCACTCATCACTCAGACCGTTTTTTTCGTCGCGCTACAACATCTAACTTCTCAGCTCTATCCGCTGTTGCCTTTTGCTTCTCAGAAGACTTTGCTCCATCCTCCGTTTCCACTGGAACTGAGGTAGTCAATCTACCGACCTTACTTGTACCGCCAGACCTGCCCTTCCAATTGGACGAAAGGTGTTCAAGTCCTTGGCTTATCATACCTGTATCAGCCGCCTGCCGATTCTCTTCGCGAATCTGCTCGTAAATCTCTTCCCGGTAAATTCGCAGATCTTTCGGAGCATCAATTCCTAAACGAATTTGGTGCCCTTTAATCTCAACAACCGTAATCTTTACGTTATCTCCGAGATATACACTTTCTCCCGGCTTCCGCGTCAAAATCAGCATAACTTCGCCTTCCTTGGCCTCACTGAAACATGGCGATCTACTGGAAGAGCGCCATATCGAGTACATAATTTCTCACAGTTTAGGATGCTTAACTACGATAAAAATTTTTACTTTTTGTTGAGAAAACGAGAATTGTTTACCGGCATCGCGTCATTAATAAAACAGCGTTCACAATCGCGGTCGTTCTCAGATAAGACCAGTGGCAGCAAGGGATGGAGGAGACTAGTCTTGAAGGATGAGACCACTGTCGATTATTGAAACATGCCTCTATGTCGATGACCTAGAGCGTGCTTACCAGTTTTATACGGAAGTCCTCGGATTGGAATTCCACTCAAGAAAAAGTGATAGGCATGTATTTTTACGATGCGGAAGCAATATGCTTTTACTGTTTAATGCAGCTATCACTAGTGCTGAGCATGGAATATTACCCAGCCATGGAACAAAGAGTAATACACACATAGCCTTCGCCATATCGGAAACAGATCTCGAATCATGGCGCGAGCATCTCTCTCAGAGAGGAGTAATAGTCGAGAAAGAACAGAGCTGGCCATCTGGCGGCCGCTCTCTCTACTTTCGAGATCCCGCCGGCAACAGTCTCGAAGTTACCACCCCTTCGACATGGAATATCTCGCTCGCACCCTAAAGATAATCGAGAATTGATTGATTCAGTAATTGCGTCGTAACCGTTAGTGACGCATTCAGTGCCGTCTGAGCCTCTGACAGTCGCGTGGCTGACTCTATCACATCAGCCTCTTGCAGGTTCGATAAAATTCCTTTCGCAGAGGTCTCACTCAGCTCAAGCAATGAACTCGCAGATTGCAGTCGCCTCATTCGACCCGCTATCGCGGTACGTGATGGGATGACATCATTCTCACGAGCACGCTCAATAAGATCCATGGCACTCTGAATATCTTGGGTTTGTTGGGTGTACTCAGTAGGAAAGGTGTACGCAACACTCGCAGCATTATCGGGAACTGGCGGATTCGTACTTGTCCAAGCTGTCTTGTAACCGGAAAGCGCCCTTCCT
>JBMTVV010000286.1:0-3104 GCA_049451755.1 Bdellovibrionota bacterium | reverse complement strand
CACTAAAATAGACAGTTTCACTAAGAGCGTCGAAGACTTGACGAAGGCTCCTTTTCAATCAAGTGTAGCTGAGCTCACAAAGGCGATGGAAACGTATCAACAGCCTTTCAAGGACTCCGTTGCTGCATCAACCAAAGAACTTCGGAAGACAGTGGACGAAGTACTCGTGAGCCTTGCTGGTACTTCAGTTGATGATTTTAGGAAAATGGCTCCGGACGAGAAAAAAAAGCTCATTCTCCAACTCTCTCCAGAAGATCAAGTGAAGCTTAAGGACGTCATAAGTCAAACGAAGCGGGAGGTCAATGCTTCACTTAATCACATGCGAGAGAACAACAAGGTCATCGAGGAGGTTTTGAGTCAGAGCCCCTCTCCTGAGGTTATCATGCGACTAGCCAATGGCATGACTGTCCCGGCGCCTCCGAAGGAACCATTCGAGAGAAAAGAAACCCTCAAAAAACTCACTGAACAGGCAAAACTTGAGATAAAAGGCGAAGCGATAGAACTTAAGAGCGAGAGGCTCTTAGCGAATCTTCAGGAGATGAAAGATCTACTCAATCTGCCGGCACCGGGTAGTTCACCAGCACCGGGCAGTTCACCAAGCACTGGCTGCGCCGGAGCTTCCGCTCCTGGCAAAACGGTAGTAATACCCGCCTCGTTGGCACAAGAGCTCCAACAAATGGCGGAAACGAAAACAGCTCAAGAGAAAAAAGCCCTCGAAGACGCACTGAACACCTACAAGAACGATCGAAATGCTCAAACGATGGAAGGTGTTGCCAATGCTGAAGAGGCACTGAGAAAAAAGTCCGAGGAAGCCCATAAGATAGTGATTCTCGTAGCAGACGAACTTCAAGATGTTGCTCCTACCTATACCCCTGCGAGTGGTCGACATAGTAACGGCCTAGTCCCGAAAGACAATGCCCTCGATGAGAAGGTGAAAGAACTCAAACAACAGGGAGTTGATGCAGCGGTAGCCAATGACCTCTTTGAGGCGGGGAAGCGACTTACTGGAGTCTACTCTGAACATTTACAATCAATGTTGCTGGAAAGCCCAGGGACAGTAACGAGTGAAGAGATCGCTGCGACCCTCGAGTCTCTCCGGAAAAGGAGACAGCAATTACTTGAAGTGGAACAAGCTGATGTGGACGAAGTCTCTCAAAAGTTTATGCACCCCACTTCGAAACACCGCCAAAAAATAGAAGATGAGCTAAAAGCCCTTCATGAACAGGTGAAAGCTGCCCGCAGCACAGCTCAGAATAAGGATGTAGAAGACGAGCTCAGCTTAGATTAAGTGGACAGTCAGAAGAGGAATATTAGAGGAGATAATAATGAGCATTACAGACGAAATTTTAAATGACTTTGAAGAACTCGAACAATTACTTGGCGAAGTTCAAGAAGAACAAGACCGAATGGAAAAAATGTTCGCAGTTGCAAAGCTTGATGAAGTCAAAGCTATCTTCTTCTCAGAGATAGAAGAGTGCATCGAAGATGGAAGCCTCGACTCTATCCAACGAGCCAAGAAGGGACTAAACGTTCTCCTTGACTCGCTGATGCTGTCAAAACTGGAAGTATAACATCTTACCAGGATAACGTTTCAGCGACATGGTACTTCAGAGCGACATTGCATCTGAGCGAGTGGCTGAGAAGAGCCCTCTCAGCATCCGTGAGCGTCCTTTGCAAGACCCCCAAAACCCAAGAGCCGCACTTTGCAAGACTGACTACGGTCCTTTGCAACCACTATTGCATCTTAGGCATTAGCGGAAGCCGAAGATGCTGTTGATGCGCGTCTCTTTTTCTGACGACGAACACGCTTCCCCTTTGGGGCACTACTGGCTACTGAAACGTTCTTTGATATGGTCTTTTTTTCCGTAGCACTCGCAGTCTGTCCGCCACTCGATGCTGCCGCAGAATTTCCGAGAGGAGCACTCTTCTGCGTTTCTCCATGAGAAATACTCGTTGTCTTGCTTAATTCGGTGTTATGAGCTGCACCAGTAGTCTTAGCGGAAGAGCTCCGTCCAGTAACTTTAACGCTGCCAACTTTACCGCCGAGGGCTTCTTGCCGCTTCAAGACAACAGGCGAATTAATACGCAAAGTGGTACTCTCTTCGTCTCGTTCATACGAGATATCAAAGCCCGTCTCATCAATAATGAAATAGCGTTGAATGACTTCTACGAGCTCCTTTCGGAACTGCGCCATCTGATCGTTCGTAAGACCAGTCCGGTCCTGAACCAGCACAAAAGTCAGACGACTCTTTGCGAGCGACCTACTCTTCTTGTCATTACTACCAAAGAATTTTTTTGCGAGCGCTTTTAACACAAAGACCCCCTCTGCCTAGTTGATACTATTAATCACTATGAGACCACCCTTTTTCTCACTAAGCGGATACTCCGAAACGGCGACCTATCCTTCCCCAAAAACCTGTCTCCCCCAATGACGGGAATTCAACCTCTTCGCCACACCCCCGACGGGCGATGCGCGAGAAAGCGTCTCCTGCCTTTGACTTCTTCTGGAAGACCACCGGCTCTCCGCAGTTTGCTGCGATGATAATCGTGTCATCCCGCTCAACCACTCCGATGAGGTCGAGTCCTAGAATGTCTTGCACATCTGGGATAGACAGCATATCTCCCCGACTCACAAGCGCATTGTCAACTCTATTCACGAGCAGGTGGGCCTCAATTTCCCGTGCAGCCAGCAATCCGACGACTCGATCAGCATCCCGAATCGCTGATACTTCCGGTGTCGTGACTACGATTGCTCGATCCGCAGCAGCACACGCATTCTTGAAGCCCTGTTCGATTCCAGCAGGAGAATCAACCAGAATATAGTTAAATTCGCGTCGATATTGGTCGAGCGCTTTCTTCACCTCCTCTTCAGAGACAACATCTTTCTCGTCCGTCTGAGATGCGGGCAACAAAAACAGATTCGGATTCTTCTTTGAGCGAATGATTGCCTGACTCGGCTTACAGAGTCCCTTCGCCACATCAACGACGTTAAAAACAATACGGTTTTCTAGCCCAAGAATGACATCTAAATTGCGTAAGCCAATATCCGCATCTACCACAAGTGTCTTTTTGCCTCGCAACGCAAGCGCTGCCCCAAGACTCGC
>JBMTVV010000285.1:0-3109 GCA_049451755.1 Bdellovibrionota bacterium | reverse complement strand
ACCCTCTTGCTGTCACCAATCTTTCGTATCTCCGATTTCCGCCGGAGGCAGTAATTGGAGTGTTTGCTGGTAGCGAGCGGTTAGGTGGGGGGGACGCCTACAATGTGGGAATAAAGCCTGAAACGGCACAAGCGATATTCTCTCTTGATTTTCTCGCAAGCCCATTCAGTAAGAGAGAAAAAGACCTTCGAGCCCCAATTATCACGGAGCTTACAGAGCGTGAATCGAAGGGAGAAATCTCAGATGAGCAGAGAGAGACCCTGCAGACCTACCAAACCCTAAGGCCTGGTTTTGAACACCTCGAGATTGGAGACCCAACCGTGTGTGTTGCTGGCGGAAGTCTCATAGCAGCTTCAAATAGCTCCCTTTTGAAGTGGGATGATTTTTATACCGTCATATCTGAGCAACTAACATTCAAGCGTGATTGAGTGTTCTGGAGGCTTCCGTGAACTCTTATATCAGTGAACTTTCATATCAGTGAACTTTCATAAATGAATGTCGAAATGCAGACCCACCTTAGAGCTACAGAATCTGCTGAGCGTAGGCAATCGTACCTGAAGGAGCCCCGTTGTCGAACTCCGAATGGACTCCATAGTAAAAGCTAGAATGAAGCTTATAGTCAGGGGTAGCGCCTCGCACCTTCACCTGATGATTGTCCCCATCGATTCTAAAGATGGAGCCGTTATTTTTTGAAAGGAGTCGAATCGCTGACTCGGCAAGAGCAACGACTTCAAGTGGGGCACCTGGACCATACTCACTGACCTGCTCATCAACATGCTTGCCAATCGAACTCGGTCGAATGACGAATCGATACGTTCTTTCGGGCACCGAGAGAATCTGCTCGGAAGATTCCATGTCATCCCAAAAGGAGGAATCACCGTACCACACGCGATATGGCATTCCCTCGGCCTTCGCGCGAGCATTAAGACCGCTTCCTAATTCACTAATTGTAATGCCCTTTGGGAGAGCAAGCTCGACCATCCCTCCGTCATGCTGACGGAAGCTCTCAACGAGAAGGTCTACGAGCATTCCGGTTCTGCTGATGTTTGCACGGCCAGGAACAACAAGCTCTTGGCGCTCTTGAAAATATGCGCCCCCTGCAGGACTCTTATCACTCTGATGGTTTATGTCAGTCATTACTCCCCCTTGACCTCTCAGCAACACCCTTCTATGGACTATACGGTGGTCCGTAGCTTAAGCAAATCTACTGAGTAGCTATAAAAAGCAAATCGAGTATTCGCCCGTAACAGTGACCTGCGATGCTCTCATGAACTCCAAGAATCTCCCTCGGTAAGGAAGATAATTGGTACGGCACGATAAGAATAAGTATTTCTATATCCTCAAGAAACTCAGACCTTCAAGGTATCAGGAATACCTGCCGATACGGAAATGGGACGTACCGATAGCTCGGCACCCTCTGGCGGCTTACTGCAAGAAGATTTTTTGCGGACCGTGACTATCGAGTAACGAAAAGAATCCTCTCGAGCTGAAGTCTCCATATCATAGCTGAAAGCGTTCGGTATGGCTTGGTGTGAACCTTCGATGCCCTCGGGAAGGAGCTGCTTAACATAGAGAGACTCTCTTCAGTATCAATGTCGTCCGAAAAGAGTTTGAAAATGCGTTAATAATGCGACACTACTGTTTCTCGAAATATAAGTGGCAATGTAAAGGGTCCGGCACAGCTCTTACTGAGTTTGCTATTATTTTTCCGATTCTTTTTGTCCTCCTCCTTGGCATGGTGGACCTCTGTCTCTGGCTGCAGTCACACATAGTTCTCTCTCGGATTGCCTACGAGGGAGTCCGCTTTGCTGCAGAAGCACCCAACGTGTCTGATCAGTCTCCAGCTGTCCTAAACCGCATTACTAAGCTTGTTGCAGAGGTTGATCCTGATGAGAGAATTTTTCTATCTGGATATTCAGCAGAAGTCACAGTCATTGACCTTGATCCGAATCCCGATAATCACATTCCGGGCGTGCAGGTGATAATAAGAGCTCCTTTTCAAGGCCAGTCTATCCCTCTTCTTCACTACATACCGTTTTTAGGGGAAACGGTACACGCCTCAGCCTCTTCTCCCTACCTCCCTTCTTCCCAATTAAGGTAGACTCATCTTATGAAGAAGACCTGTCTCGTCAAAAGTCTCGGGGCCACGATTGCTGAATTTGCCATCATCATTCCTGTTTTGCTCGTTCTCATTGCCGCTCTCATTGAGCTTAGCCACTACTTTATTGCACGCTCGGTATTAAAGGCAGGAGTTGAGCAAGCAGCAAACATGCCCGCGTTTGAAGATGGCTTGAATGCTGCTGGCTTTAATGGGCTTTCCAACAACGATGCGGAGAAGAGAGTCTTAGAACGTGCTCTCGAGAGAGCTGCCGTGAACTTTCATACTGGTATAGTAGATGCATTAACTCCGGGAACATCTGCACCAGGCTATATTCCACCGACAGCGAACGGAAAAGTTGTCACAAATATCCAATTACAGATAGGAGAGGAAAACTTCATCGGTGAATTTAACGATGGTGATTCAGAGAATGTCGATCTTAACGTTTGGATGCACGAGAACCCAATAGTTATCACGATGGAGGCTTCATTTCCCTCGCTCTTTAGTGGGCTGGGTTTGATTGAAGACTGGAAGATTGTTGTACGCTCTGCTGCTTTTCGGGAGCGCCCTCAACAGAACTCCATAGCTCGCCTCATTGATTGCCAAGGAAATGAGATTAACGCGGATATGAACGTTCCTGCCTTTTGTCCATGTATCTTTGCAGCAAGCGATCCTCATGCTTACTCAGATAACTCAGGTCAGTGCGGTTGTATACCGCCATTCGTACCTAATGACTCCGTGAATCCGAATGGCTTATTAGATGAGGGCGAAATCTGTACCTGTCCTAGCGGCACTTCTCCGGCGGAGGATAGTGGGTGTGCTTGTGATGAAACCATCTGTACGGATGCAGGACTGTTACCAGACCCAAATAGTCCGTTTCCTAGCTGTGGCTGTAGATGTCCAGATGGTCTATTGCCTAATGCATCCCCCGTGACAAACCTAAGTGACTGTGGCTGCAATATAGGTGGATATGAGCCACCACTTTTTCAACAAGGCCTTGTTGAAAAAGTG
>JBMTVV010000284.1:0-3140 GCA_049451755.1 Bdellovibrionota bacterium | reverse complement strand
TATGGCAATTCTCGAATCGAGATATGCCGTCGATCTATAGAGTCTCAGCGATCTGGGGTGGTATGGATGGCTCCATGCTCCTGTGGTGCTTTTTCCACGCAGTCAGTTGTGGGCTTGTCACGTACCGCTTCTCCCGAGTCCCAGAGAAGATCGCGCCATGGGCGCTGTTCGCCCTTCATCTTTCACTCTTTTTCTTTCTGACGATCGTGTTTCTCGTTACGAATCCATTCCGCTTTATTCAAGCACCCTTCATTCCTCCAGATGGTAATGGTCTCAATCCGCTCTTGCAGAATCCGTATATGGCGATTCATCCTCCCCTTCTTTACCTTGGCTTCACAACGCTTGCCATTCCCTACGCGTTTTGTGTTGGTGCACTCATAGCTGGTGAGACGGGTTTTGAGTGGATTCGCATCACTCGACGGTGGACGCTGACCGCTTGGACATTCCTCACCCTTGGCATCTGTCTCGGTGGATACTGGGCATACATTGAGTTGGGATGGGGCGGTTTTTGGGCGTGGGATCCAGTTGAGAATGCCTCTTTCATGCCATGGCTCACGGCAACTGCATTCCTGCACTCTGTGATGGTTCAAGAACGGAAAGAGATGCTGAAGGTATGGAACGTGTGGCTTATCGTGCTCTCGTACTTACTTACAGTATTTGGAACGTTTCTCACCCGTTCAGGGATTGTGCAGAGCGTGCATGCGTTCGCATCAACTGATGTCGGAGGTGTGTTCCTTGCATATCTGATCTTTGTCTTTGTCGGGTGTGCAGTGCTGACGTATCTCAGGCGAGACGTGCTCCGATCGACTCGTAAGATTGAGAGTATTTTTTCACGAGAGACAGCATTCTTAATGAATAACCTCGTGTTCTTGAGCATTCTCTTCGGAACATTCTGGGGGGTGATGTTTCCGGTTTTCTCTGAGGCACTAACGGGTGAGAAACAAGCAGTTGGTATTCCATTTTTCAATGCGATTAATGTACCGCTGTTTCTCCTTATGCTCTTTCTTATGGGGGTGGGTCCACTCATTGCGTGGAGAAAAGCTTCGCTTTCCGCGTTAAGAAAGAATTTTCTTGGGCCAATTATATTCGGCCTCTTTGGGGGGCTGGCTCTCCTCTGGGTTGGTGTGAGTAGTTTTTGGGCTGTGACTTCATATGCACTGTGTCTCTTCGTTGGGCTCACTATCTTCATGGAGGTGTATAGGACGTTTAAAGTTCATGCGAAGCGGGATGGAGAGCGTCCGGCGGTTGAGGGAGTCACGCACGTATGGAAGAGGCATCAACGTCGATACGCTGGGTTGTTGGTTCATGTTGGAGTGATTATTGCTGCGATTGGAATTACGGCATCGATGGCTCACAAGGTAGAGCGTGAGTTCGCGCTCTCGCTCGGTGAATCAGTCGCAGTCGGACGGTATACACTGGCACTCGATGCATTAGACATTCGTAATACCAATAATTATCAAGCTCTGTATGCAAATGTAAGTGTGCGGGAGAAGCGTGATGAGCAGCCAATAACAACACTTTATCCTGAAATACGTTTCTATCGAAAGAATAGTGAAACCACGACTGAGGTGGCGCTTCGTAAGGGGCTGCGGGAGGACCTCTATTTAGTCCTTGCTGGTCTCGACGACACCCAAACACGCGGAACGTTTAAAGTCTACATCAATCCATTGCAGGGATGGCTCTGGTTAGGTGTTTGTATCATGGCACTTGGAAGCGTATTGTTAATTGTGGGTGCGGGATCGGGCGTGCAATTGCCCAAGGGAGGCATTCGGTGAATATTTTTGTAGAGGCGATGCTCTCACTTGAGGGAGTCCTATCACTGATTCTGATATTTTTCTGTTTGCTGTACGTCATTTCGCCCTGGTTTGCTCATTCGCATAGAGCACGAAGTGTTATGCTAGAAGCAAGTGCCACTTCACAAGAAGAGCGGCGAAAAGTGCTGTTGGAAGAGATTGAGTTTGAGTATCACTCTGGGAAGATTACGCAAGAGAGTTACGAGCGGGGACAAAGTGAGATCGAGAGTATAACGAAAAGTGAAGCTTGAAGTTGCCCAGGTCAGAAAGTATTTTCATCACGAGCTCGTGCTCGAGTGTCCTCGATTTCAGCTAAACGCTGGGGAGCTGCTCCTTGTGAGTGGAGCGAACGGTGCTGGTAAGACAACGCTCCTTCGGATCCTTGGTGGAACGCTATCACCTGATGAAGGTTCAATAACCTCAACTGGAATACGGACGAGAGCACTCTATGAACCACGTCTTTTTCAGTTCGATGACTTAACCGTTCAGGAGCATATCTACTTCTTTTGTGGCCTGGGATGGGATGAGGTGTTCCTCAAGGAGTATATACAACTATTCGGATTAGAGCGTTTTCAGCAACACCGAGTTGGTGAGCTCTCAAAGGGCTGGCGGGCCCGTTTCGGCCTTGCGATTACCTTCGGCCGAAACGCGGATCTCGTACTTCTTGATGAGCCGCTTGATGGACTCGATAGCGAGGGTCGTGAGCTATTCTCAGAGAGCCTGCTTCGTCACAGACGACATTGTAAGGAGGGGCTCGTCTGTGTTGTCTCCCATGAAGAAGAGCCTTTTGCCTCGCTGGCTCCGATACATCTTCAGTTGAGTGGGCCTTTCCCCGCTCGGACTGACCGTGAAGAGCGGGGTGTAATATGAGACACGTGCTTACTTTGCTCCGAAAAGATCTTCAGTTAGAACTTCGCTCTGGCGCTCAAATTCTTCCCCTCCTTACCGTCAGTATTCTCCTTGTTTCATTTCTAGCACTCGGTATTGGAGCTCTCGTTACAGAGGAGGAGATTCGCCGAGAGCTCTTTCATCCCATTCTTTGGAGTGTGTTCATAGTAACCGGCTCAATGAGTTTACTCCGGGTTTTTGAGGCAGACAGAGGAGCGAAAACTCTTTCAGCTTGTTTCGTCTTTGACGTATCTGCAACGGCTTTTTATCTTTCGAAAGTGCTCTTCGTATCGATTCTTTTATTCGGAAACACGGTGTTTTCAAGTCTTTTACTTGCAGCGCTTCTTGATGTCTCGTTACTATCTCATTGGTACTCTCTACTTATTCTTCTTGGGATCGTTACTATTGGCTATTCTGCCCTCGGATGTTTCTTAGCAGGGCTCGTGTTAGAGCATCAGC
>JBMTVV010000283.1:0-3158 GCA_049451755.1 Bdellovibrionota bacterium | reverse complement strand
ATGCATCCCCCGTGACAAACCTAAGTGACTGTGGCGGCAATATAGGTGGATATGAGCCACCTCTTTTTCAACAAGGCCCCGAAGGAGCGTGTATCTGTGATCCAGGTGGCTGGAACTCACACGAGCTCGGATGCTCAGCTCCTGGTCAGCAGTGGGTTTCCACCTCTCCCCCAGGAATGTCCTGTGAGTGTGAGTGCAGTGATTATGCCCTGTATCATTCAGAGGTATGCGCAAATAATGACGCTAGTTTGCGTCAAGGCGTTTCCGGAGCGTGTAGTTGTGAATGTGATCTTGAGGCCTACCAAACCGAGGTATGTGACTTAGAAGAAGATTCTCAACATAAGCAGGCTGTTAAGAATGGCTTTTATTGTGGCTGTTCTTGTGATGTCGAACTCTTCGCTCAGGAGCAGTGCAACGGCACTGATGAGAATGCCGTTTTACTAAATGACGGTTCCTGTGAATGTCAATGCGCAATCAATGAAGCAACTTGTCAAGAAGAGGGAAAAGTTTTCGATTCTGCAAATTGTGCGTGCGTTTCTCTCGATGAATGCGGTAGTGAGGGGGTGGAATGTGAATGCACACCAAACGCCTACGCCTGCGATCAGCCCGATCATGTTGTATTAAGTGACTGTCAATGCGGTCCCTGCGAATCACCGAACGGAACTCCTCACTCTCTGTGGATACCAAATGCAGATGGTTCTGCGTGTGTTTGTGACCATGACGCATTGCAAGATTACTGCTTTAATCAAAATCGTTTAGTGAGTGATTCTGGTGAATGCACCTGCATCGATTGCCCATCTGGCTTTACCTTTGATGCTGGGCAGTGTGTATGTAATCAGAACGCGGCAACATGTCTACCGCCGCGAATTCCCATCAATGACGGCGAGATCTGCGACTGTCAGTGCCAGCTCTCTTGTCATCTCACCATGATACTCAACCAAGAGGACTGCGAGTGCCAATGTCCAGATGGTCAAACCTTTGTGCCAAATGGATGTGGCGGTGAAGATTGCTGTAGAAATTCAGACTGTGACGACTGCACCTGGGATCCAGATAGTGGGAGGTGGATTGTTCTTGAATAACAATAAAAGAGCTCATATAAAACTCTCTCTCAACGTGGAATCTGGAGCGGTACTTCCTCTCATTGTTGGATTTATTGCTGTCCTTATGATGATGGTATATGTCGCTGTTGACGTGAGCTCAATGCAAGCAGCTGAAGCGCAGGTGAAACAGTTTGGGCGAATTGCTACCCTTGCCGCAATTAGAACCTATTTCTCCGAAAGAGAGACTCATGACCACGCTACGGCGCTACAAAATACGGTAAATATTGTAAACTTCCAAACAGAGGAGAATAGACTTCTTGCGGGAATGGGTGATGCTGGCGCTCTCACATTAGACGAGCAAGGAGAAGGTGCGCTCTTACAACCGGGTTGGTGGCTCACATCACAATCAGCTTGCACTGAGATTGAAGGCGGAATTGAATCGCTTTCAGCATGCCCTACAAATGACGAAAACTATCCGTTCTTTCATGAAAGTGATCCATCTGATTTTGATGGGGATGAGAATACTCTCATGCCGAGCGCTTTTCGAATTACAGGACAGTTCCTCCCCGATGGCATCTCTTTGCTTATGTCGCAAGGATTTCGATATCTCAATATCGATGCGTTCCACGTTTCAGTGACTGCCGTCGCTTCATATATACCAAGGAAGATTATTATTGGATTAGATCTGTCTCCTTCCATTACTTTTGATACCCACAAAAGATGGACACAGGGTGGACCATTTGGACCCTCTGATGAGCCGACTGATTGTTGTCCTTCCCTTAGTGATGCACATGGAAATCTGTACGCGTTTTTTACCTGCTATGATAACTATCAAGACTACTGCCAGTTACAGCAAATACCGTTTCACCACGGCGAGGTAGCGCAAATAGATGATGCCTGGCTTCAACTCACGAATCAGAACTGGAATGAGGACAATCAGGCTTTTGAATTGAAAGCAGCGACGGAATGGAATCCATCCCCCTCTTTTGGATCAGACGTCTATACTCACGAACGTCCCCCAAATACGACAGCTGAAAATCTGAACCCGTACCACTTTGGAAATGATTATGTTTTGCGAGCCGTCGTAGGTGATAGCGATGCTCCAACGGGAAGCTGCTCTAGTTATTCACATGAAGGTGATCCATACGAGATGCTCACCTGCTTTCATGCAAACGCATCTGACTATCCTATCGGTGAAAATATGGAACGTGATGCGACGATGTTTGCAAGAGTTGATTTTTATCGAGATGAACATTATCGCGGACCACAACCATTAACGGATATATTAACCACGGTCCGGAATGCACTTATTGAGTTCAGAGATGGGAATCAGCGGATTCCTGGTGATAGTGCCGCACTCTTTGGTTTTGATACCAAAACCTCCTGGAATCGTTTTATTCCGTTTCATCCTAACAACCTCGATTATTTAGAGCAGTTCTTAGATCAGATGATTCCGGAGGGCTCATTTGACCCCACGAGTAATCTCGATGATGACCTCCCAAATCATGCATTTGATCCAAACGGGGACACTGAAGCTTCTCTTGGAATTGGACTGGACAGACTCACTCGACTGGGATTTATGCCAACAAGAGGTGCATCAACAGACTTACGAGAAGCGCTTCTCGTAGCTGGAACTGAACTCAAACGAGAGCGGCTCAGAACTGGTGTAGCAGCTGCTGAGCATATCATTCTTTTTACCGATGGGTTAACGGCGTGCGACTACACAGGAGATAATAAGACGTGCAGATTTGACCTTGAGACGTATCAAGCCGCAGTTGAGGACTTTGAGGATTTCCTGAGCAACAATCAGGCTGGCTCTAGCTCCGAGCTTCCTAGTTCTCAGATTCATATCATTGCGTTTGGAGATAGCGTTGGTCCACATACCCTGATGATGCCTCACTCAAGCACTTCCATACCTACCGACGGACGAATACAGCCGCCTGGTGGAGGACAAGCAGTGTGTATGACAGACAATGAGTTTCGTATGTCACAGAGCCCAGGTGGTAGCACACCGCCCGAATCATTTGTGGCAGGTGTACAGGGCGATATGCAGGGTGCTTGGGATGCTATGCTTGCCGGATATCGTAATGCTTTTCCAGAAGCTCTTATCCCACTCTA
>JBMTVV010000282.1:0-3167 GCA_049451755.1 Bdellovibrionota bacterium | reverse complement strand
AGCGTCATAGCAACGAGCCAGCTCTGCTCTCGTAGTGCAATACGGGGGCATCACATAGAGTACGTTGCCAAGAGGACGGATAAGCAGACCTCGATCGAGAAAAAACGAATAGAGACGGTCTCGAAGCGGATTCTGGTAGTTCGTAGCTTCATTCGTCTGAAGGTCCACCGCAAAGATAGTTCCGAGACTCCGCGCATGTTCAAGTCCCAGAGCATCTTGAAAGGACGCAACTGCCTCTTTATGGCGTTGAGCGATATCTTCTAATTGTTGAATGCAGGTAGAGCCTCTCAGAAGCTGCATACTCGCTATACCAGCAGCACATGCCAGCGGGTTTCCAGCATAGGAATGACCGTGGAAAAAGAAGGTTTGCCGATCTCGGTTTTCAAATGCCTGGTAAATATCTTCGGTGCAACTGGTTGCGCCCAGTGGAAGAAATCCACCCGTGATACCCTTGGAAAGGCACATAATGTCTGGGCTCGTTTCCATTTGAGCACTAGCGAAAAGAGTTCCAGTTCTTCCAAACCCAGTCATTACCTCATCAGCAATGAGTGTAACGTCGTGTTGTTTGGCGATAGTGAGAAGTTGATTGAGCTCAGGAGCCCCATACATATTCATTCCTCCTGCACCCTGAACCAGTGGCTCGTAGATAAATGCGAGTACTGACTCATCACGACACAGTGCCTCAAAGTGTTCACACACTTCTGGCAGGTTTTCTGGTGTCGGCACGGAGATATGTTTGACGTCGAAGAGGTAATCGAAGAACGGCGCTGTAAATGATCCCCTCCCGCTGACGGACATCGCTCCAAAGGTGTCTCCATGATAACCCCCTTCAAGCGCGACTACTGTTTTTCGACGTAATACGCCTCCACTTCGGAGCACGTCTGCTTGAATGGCCATTTTTATGCCCACCTCTACGGCCGTTGAGCCATTATCGGAGAAGAAAATCTTTTTTTGATTCGATGGCAATACGTCAAGCACAAGCTCAGAGAGGGTGACGGCTGGCTCATGTGTAAATCCTGCAAAGATACAGTGCTCAAGCCGAGTAGCTTGTTCTGCAATAGCCTCAGCAATGTATCTATTTCCATGGCCGTGTAGATTGACCCACCATGAACTTACGGCATCGAGGATCTGCTTACCATCTTCAGTGACGAGCCATGCCCCTTCACCGTGCCGAATCGCCATTCTCGGGGGTTCAAGTGAGTGGTGAGAGAACGGATGCCAGAGGACGTCCTTATCCCGGTCGATGAGTGAACGGCAATGAGCGCTTGGCTCGGTAGTACTGCCTGACGGGGTTGCGTTGCCTGCGAAGTTGGAGGTCTCTGCGCAGCTGCTCATGTTAGAGGATCTCCCGAAGAAGTCGTGCATACTGAGTGACGAGCATCGGCGAGAAAGAGGCTTCCCAGGCAATTCTTCCAAGCATCTTTGTGCCCCCCATTCCGACAATAACTGTTTCACTTTCAGGGTTAGGCTCTCCGACGAATATCACTCCAAGAACAGGAATCTGTTTTGCTTTGAGTGCTTCGAGGGTAAGCAAAGTGTGATTAATCGAACCAAGGTAGTGGCGCGATACGACGAGTGCAGGAGCCTTCAGATGCATCGCCAAATCTCGCATCGTTGCTTTCCGATTGACTGGACTGAGAATCCCTCCAGCGCTTTCAATGATCAGTTGCCGAGAGGTGCTTGGAATTGCGATTGACTCAAGCGATATTTCAATGCCCTCACGTTCAGCAGCGGCGTGTGGGGACATTGGTTCTTGTAACAAGAATGCTTCGGGATGAATCCGAGAAGTGCTGTTACTAATAAGGTGCGAGACTGTATTTGAATCAGAGTTGTCAAGATCGCCCGCTTGTATTGGCTTCCAGTAATCAGCTTGAAATGCCTCGGTGAGGATTGCACTGACAATTGTTTTTCCGACGCCTGTATTATTACCAACGATATATATTCGTTCTTGATCTCGAATTTTCATCTATTACCTTTTGCTACAAAGCCCTCTGAGAGTTGTATTAGGGTACTGACTTCCTCAAAAGAATTAAAGTTATGGAGTGATATTCTAATGCGCTCACCGCCTCGAGGAACGGTAGGCGGATAGATAGGAACGATATGAAAGTGATGCTCCTGAAGGTATACGACCAGTTCACGAAGCCGATCGGTGTTTCTCTCCGTCATCTCATCGAATTGAAGGGTCTGAATAGGGGAGAGGTTCTGTGAACGTATAATCTCCTCAGATATGCTCTTTTCATTCCACGTTGTAATAAGATGAAAGAGCTTTGTTCGCTCAGCTGCTGCCTTTTGAATGATCTGGTAGGAGCACTGCGCCGTTAGGACGAGCAAAGGGGAGATCCCAGTTGAGTATATGAACGGTCGAGAGAAGTTTATGAGAAAATCTCGAAGCTGGGTAGTTGTTACGATAGTAGCTCCCTGGCATCCATGTGCCTTACCCCAGCCACATACCCTTGCTAAGACTCTGTCCGTAAGGTCCATGTGAGCAGTCATTCCATCGCCTGCAGTCCCATAGACACCTACCGCATGTGCTTCGTCGACAACTACGTGAGCGCCATATTGCTCGGCGAGTTCGACTATCTCGGGTAGTGGCGCAGTATCTCCCTCCATCGAGTACACCGCTTCAACGAAAATAATAACTTCCTTCTTTTGCGCTTTCAGGAGGCCTTCAAGGTTATTGAGATCGTTATGAGCGAATCGGTATGACTTTACCCGGGCGAGCCGAAAGCCATCACGGATAGATGCGTGACTCTGCTCATCATATAAAAAGACGAAGTCACTGAGCGCACCTAGGGAAGAAATGAGACCTAGGTTTGCACTGTATCCGGAAGTAAAGAGAAGAGCAGATTCGCTACCATAAAAGTGAGCAAGCCACTCCTCGAATTCTTCTATGAATCGGCTACTACCAGCAATGAGTCGTGAGCTTCCAGCACCAGAGAGATAAAGATCCTCTGGCGCATGGACCAGCGCCTTCCGAAGTGATTTATCGAGTTCCCCTGAATGAATCAGTCCGAGATAATCATTCGATGAAAAATCAATATCATCCGACGGTCGTCGTTTTACAGTGCGAAACTCCTTGAGCTCTCGCCGTTGATGTAGCTCTCTCTCGAGAATCTCAGCAATCATGGGTTGGTGAGCAGTCAGGAGCTTTCCCTTTCAGTCCTAAA
>JBMTVV010000281.1:0-3169 GCA_049451755.1 Bdellovibrionota bacterium | reverse complement strand
TACCTTCTGACACAGCTTAGTTTTGACCTGGGATGGCAGTCCGGTGCACAGATTTCTCTCTTCCCCGTTATCGTTCTTACAATGATGGTTGAGCGACTTACTCTCATTCTTGATGAGTATGGATTTACGGTAGCGCTCGGACGACTTACGAGTACACTCTTCACGGCATTTTTATGTTTTCTCGTACTCTCGCACGGTGATGCAAAGCACCTCTTCTTTCATTTCCCCGAGTTGAATCTCGTTATCTTAGGGATTGCAATTGTGTTCGGTCGATACACAGGGTATCGACTGACGGAGTTGGTACGGTTTCGAGACTTTGGATCTGAGGCACGATGAGGCGATTTTTTACTACTCCGTGGAAGCTTCGTCGGCTTGGGCTTCTTGGTATGAATGAGCGTAATATCAGACTCATTAGCCAGAAGAACGATCGACAGTACTATCAGTTTGCTGATAATAAGCTGAAGACAAAAGAGCGAGCAGCAGAGGCAGGAATTCCAACGCCGGAGCTCTATCGGAGGATTCGGTACATAGGTGAGCTACAACATCTCGAAGAGATTCTTGAACCATATACCGAGTTTGTTATTAAGCCGTGTCGAGGTGCCGGTGGGAATGGGGTTGTTGTTATCAGTGAGAAGCATGGGGCGGAGCTAAAGACCATTTCTGGGGACGTGATGACGTTCGATGAGCTCCGAAAGCATACCGCTAAAATTCTTCATGGGCTCTTTAGTCTTGGTGGAAAGCCGGATGAGGCGCTCGTAGAGTACCGTGTCAACTTTTCGCGTGTACTAGAGGAAGTGAGCTATCGAGGTGTTCCTGATTTTCGTGTCATCGTGTACGAGGGAAATCCTGTGATGGCGATGGGACGCTTTCCGACATCTCATTCCGGCGGTCGTGCGAATCTCCATCAAGGTGCTGTTGGAGTTGGTATCGATGTTTTAACGGGAGTAACTTTTGGTGGAGTGCTGAACAATCGCCGAGTCGATATCCATCCTGACACGGGAGCAAGCCTCTCGGGTATCACGATTCCCCATTGGCAAGAGATTTGTGGCATTGCAGGACGGTGTGCTCAGCTAACCAAGCTTGGTTACCTCGGAGCAGATCTTGTCCTTGATGAAGAGCTCGGTCCACTGCTCCTTGAGATTAACGTCCGCCCAGGTCTCGCTATTCAGATTGCGAATGGTCGAGGATTAATTCCACGGCTAGCGGACTTCGGCTACAAATCCTAGAGTTCGATGCTCCGTACTTTCTCAGTTCAGCGTGTGGAGCTGTAAGAGATTTGCGAGCTTTAGTTCGATATTATCTTTAAACCACTTCGAGTCCCACCACTCAATCGGTGTTACTGGTACTCCTTGAATTCGAATTTCGAAGTGGAGGTGATCTCCACCAGCAAGTCCAGTTGTGCCACTCCGTCCAATGAGTTCGCCTTGCTCGATCATTTGCCCTGCTTCAACTGAAAGAGAAGAGAGGTGCCCGTAGAGACTTGTAATCCCAGCACCGTGATCGATGAGAACGGTCTTTCCGTAGATGCCAAGTTGCTTAGCGAGGATCACTTTACCAGAGGCGGTAGCAACGACCTTGTCAGCGAGGACAGAGGCAATATCCTGACCGTCGTGATGAGAGGTGCTCACGTCCTGTCCCTCAAACGTATAGGTACGGAATTCGCCGAATCGTGAGGTGAGCGATCCTGCCATTGGTCGTTGGAAGTGAGTCTTCGGCAGTACGGGTTTCACTCCCTCGCGGTCCATAGCTGCTTGGAGTTCTTGTCCAAGTTTCTCTCGATACTGTTCATTAATGAGTTGAAATCCCTCGACATCACTTGGTGCTGATTGTGGTGGAAGGTATCCATCGTCTTTCATTTCAAGAACAAGAGGGGGAATTTTCTTCGCAAGAAAATCACGGGATAGCTTGGGAGTTGTCTTTCGGAGTGCTTGTTCCTCGAAGCGAAGAGAGAGGGGGACTTCCGTGGTGTTCCCAAAGCTATCGAGTGCGTGCAGTTTCGGACGGAATTCATCACGAGAAAGTCCACGAGGAGTTGCAAAGAGTACGCCATAGAGATCCTCTGGGATTCCAAGATTCGGATATGCAAGAGAGAGCTGAAACGGAGCAAACGTTTTGTCTCGGTAAACAGAGAGCCAGACATCTTGCAAGGAAAGATTATCTGTCGCTTGGAAGAGCACAAGTTCTGCTCCTCCCGCGAACATACGGTGTTGAACGGAGAGTACCTCAATCGATGGAGAAGAGAAGTCAAGTGTGACAGGCGTTGTCATTCGGACAACGTTATTCCAGACGGCACCATCTTGGGCAGTGACGATGATTTCGGCATTACCCTCTTTCAGAGAAGCACGGAGTGAGCGGAGGTTGAGAGAGAGTTGGTGATTTTTCTCGAGATTCGCTCGTTCCTGTAAGATCTCTTGTTCAACACGAGTCTCACCGTTTTGTTGCACGAGATATCGGACAGAGGTAATGCCGCTCAGATTATCACTCACTGTGAGAGTGAGTTCTCCACCATTTTGTTCCAGAGTCATCTCAGGCGGTGTGAAGTCAACGTATTGAGAGCTCCCGATGTAGTCTGGGAAGAAGAAGGCAACACCAAAAAAAGTAGCAACGAGAGTAAGAAGGGTCAGTAGTATTTTCACAAGCGTTCACAATAAAAAAGTTTCTGTGAAAGAGTATACTACACGATCAAGAGTGCAAGGGAGTTCTATGACTTTTTTCGGGAGAAACTATTTTTTGGTGGCCTGATATTTCGGGAAACCAGTACTCGTAGATGGCAAAAAAGCAGTTAGTGAAAGGATGGGAATATTTACGGTGGATCGCCTTGATCAATATTCTTTAGGGTGTCCTTATCAAAAAATTTCTCACTATTTGTCGCAACGACAGCAACTCGGCCTCCTTTCGCGGTTCCATTCGCAATAATATTTGCGCCGCCTTCGAAAGAAGCATTCGAAAGATTAAGAAACCCCTCAACGGCTTCTGTTGCGCCTACCGTAGCTCCACTAACCTGCTGAATAGCTTTGCCTATGTGCTCTGTAAAATTCGGAATGGCTGCTGTTGCTGCAACAGCAGAGAGTGCAAGTACCTGAGCTGGCTTTTGAAATCCATTTCTAACGATAGCAGAAAGTGCTGCTTTAATCATATGACTCCATTGGTGTTATGGGAGAAATATGGC
>JBMTVV010000280.1:0-3179 GCA_049451755.1 Bdellovibrionota bacterium | reverse complement strand
ATAAGACCGATATTGAACGACTTACCAAAAGCCTTGCTCGCGAAGCAGCCTTTAGCTTCGCTGCTGATATCTCCCTGCTCTTCATCACAAATCCCTTACAGAATACTCTTGAACTTACAGGAACATATGGATGTAATCCCGACCAAATACCGTCTACAATATCTCCACGAGAGGGTCTTGTTGGGCAAGTGATGAGCACTGGTGGATACCTGAGCGTTGAAGACTTGCGTAAACAAACTGATCACAAGGTGCGATATCTAGAAAAATCAGGAATTGTATCACTCCATGCCTGCTGCCTCGAGATTCAAGGGAAAATATTAGGGACCATCCTCATTGGCTTCAGACGGAAGCGTGACTATTGCCAACAGGAGATGGTTCGTTTTGAAGAACTCTGTCGAGGGGCCGCGGTCGCTATCGCAAACAATCTCGCTCAAGCCCAACTAAAGTCCTATACTGAACGACTTGAAGAGCTCGTTGAACAGAGAACTTCGGAATTAGAGATTCAATCAGCAAAAGCGCAACAGGCGAATGATGCAAAATCTCATTTTCTTGCTAATATGACCCATGAGCTTCGCACTCCAATCACGGCGATTCTTGGATATTCCAGCATTATGAGTGATGGCGTGCTCGGAGATATTACTCCACAACAAGCTGAAGGACTCTCAGCAATTATTCGTTCTAGCGAACATCTTAAGAGTCTTATCGACGATGTATTAAATCTCGCGCGAATAGAAGCTGGTAAGGAAGAGGTTTCTATCGGACCACTTTCTCTTCGAAATCAGATCACACACGTTCAACACCTCATGAAACAATCTGCTACTGAAAAAGGAATACATTTCCCTGAGGCTAAACTCTCTGAGGAAGCGGCAACGCTTGAGTTTCTCTGTGACCGAAAGCACTTTCAACAAATCCTTATGAACCTATTATCGAATGCTATTAAGTATACGCCAGCAGAAGGGAGCGTCTGGATTGAGTCACGACAACAGGAAGACAAGGTGGAAATTAGTGTTTGCGATACGGGTGTAGGACTAAGTGATACGGAGAAGTCAGAAATCTTTGAGCGATTTAGTCGAACAGGAAATCCGTATAGTCAACAACAAGTCGGTACAGGCCTCGGATTGGCACTCACAAAGAATCTCGTTGAATTGAATCGAGGAAAAATAAGAGCCGAAGACAATCCTGGCGGTGGTTCACGATTCATCCTCACCTATCCTATCGCAACTGAACAGAGTTCCGAGATTGCTGGTGTGCTCTCAGAACTCCATGAGTCACAGAGCATGACAAAGCTCGATGGGCTCTCTATTCTTGTCGTCGATGATAACGAAGATACCCGTGATATTCTTCAGACAATTCTCATTGCAGCGGGTGCAACGGTACAAGTGACAAGTTCGGTACCGGATGCACGAGCAAGTCTGAAACACTTTCAGCCGGATGTGCTTCTTACAGAGATGGCCATGCGAGGAGAGAGCGGCATTGACCTAATTCATTTTGTACGAAATGGGACGAGCGGACTGGATCATATTCCTATTGTCGTCGTAAGTGCGTGCGCATTCGATTCTGACCAGCTCACAGCGCTCAGTGCAGGCGCCAATATTTTTTATCCAAAGCCTTTCCGACCGAGTGAAGTGCTACAAGGAATTCGAGAACTCACCTTACACCATGCAATGATGGATGAATAAACGTATCATGACTGCAAACTCTCAAACACAACCATCACTCAATGCCTCCGCTGATTTCTTGAAGAAGCTCAAGGGTGCTCTCGGCAACGATGGCGACTTCCCCGCAAGCGCCCGACTTGTCAGTCAGATTCGTGAACTCTCCTCTCGGCCAGAAGCGACGGCTCAGCAAGTTGCCGACCTCATTCTTCGCGAACCGACCCTCGGCACCCGTATCCTTCACTTCGTCAATAGTTCCTTTTACGGAAGGAGTAACCCAATCCTCACCATCAGTGAAGCCGTGATTCAAGTCGGGATGCAGCCGATTGCTGAACTCTGCACGAATCTCATTCTCCTTCAAAAATTTATTCCTCTCACCCGCCGCAGCGGACCTTTTGCTCAATGCTTCCAGAAAACGATCGCAACATCCCTCTTGACGAGCATAATAGCCTCCCAGTCAGACGCACCTCTGCCCGCAGATTCAACTAAAGCAGGGAAAGAGTCGGCCTACCTTGCTGGTACCTTCGGTGAGCTTGGTCTTCTCTTGACCTCCTTCTATTTTCCGAAACTCTTTGATTCAGCTCAGAATAGAGCTGCGCTGAAGGAGATCTCGCTCTCGAAAAGTATTCAACAGATCGTTGGGCTCACACCAACAGAAATTAGCCTCGAGGTCCTACAAGAGTTGAGCCTTCCAAAAGAATACCACACGATTCTTTCCACGACTTCAGCAATAGAGGCCGCCTCAGATTTGCCTCCAGAGCAGGCACAGGAAGAAATTAGTCGTCTGATATCAAATCAATCTTCAACTAATATTGCACAGGCACTCTTTGTGGGAGGAAGGCTCGCTGAGTCCTTCGGACAGAGTGAACCACGACAGCATATGGAGACCGTCTTAATAGAAATCAAAAATCTTTTGCCCCTTGAAATGCATGTTTTAACGAGATCTTTGAAAGACTTCGTCGACAGCTATGATCACTTCTGTACCTCAATGGAGGTAGCCTTACCGTCCCTACCGAGTGAGCTCCTTGAGATGGATCTTGAAAATACGGCGAAAGAGGTTGAGCAAGAGCAAGAGAAAGAATCCGCTGAGCTTGAGGGAACCTTTTCGCAATCGGTCGTTGAAATCCAAGCCGCCGTTGAAAATCTCGAACCGCTCTCTGGTATCATCACGACTGTGATGGAAACGGTGGCATGGAGTCTTAAATTCGAGCGAGTCCTACTCATGTTACTCGACAAGAAAAAGTTGTCGTTGAGTGGACGAATGCTTCTGGGGAGTATTCCAGATTTTGATCCGAAAAAAATGTCCCGCCCTGTCAATAATCAAGATGACGGGGATATTACGACTCGAGCCTTGATGGAGAATACACTGATCTACGAAGGCGTATCCCTCTTACCTGAAGGAGTGCATTTTGCCGTGATGCCCGTTGGATTTGATACCAGGCGGGTTGGCATCATCTATGCCGATCGTACAGTCAATCATGAATTAGGAGAACCTTCTGAACAAGAGAGAGCGGCATTGCGAAT
>JBMTVV010000279.1:0-3183 GCA_049451755.1 Bdellovibrionota bacterium | reverse complement strand
CTGAAGACCGGGTGGTTCCAGCGCATCGGGCTTGGGGCGTCCCACCGTTTCGGAACGGTGAGAGATCCTCGAGAAGAATCTCACTTCTAGCGGCAAAGGCAGCCCGCGCAGCACCCCCATGAAGTACGGCTTCGAGTTCTCGAATGTTTCCTGGCCATGCATACTCCTTGAGCCGGAATAGAGCTTCTTGAGAAATCTCATGAAATCCCACCTCCTCGCTTTCTTGCAGCTTTCTGAGGTATCGCTCGGCTAATAGGGGGATGTCTTCTCTCCGCTCACGGAGAGCAGGAATATGTATTCGCTCGTGCGCGATGCGGTGAAAAAAGTCACTCCGTATGACTCCATCACGAACGAGCTGCTCGATATCACCATTCGTAGCCGCTATGAGTCGGAGATTTACTGCGACCTCTTCATCCGCTCCGAGTCTTCGACACCGCTTCTCTTGCAAGACTCCAAGAAGTGCCGTTTGGGTCTCTTGAGGGAGTGCATCAATCTCATCGAGAAAAAAAGTTCCTCCATCAGCTCTTCGAAGTAATCCGTCTCGCGCTGCTTCTGCTCCAGTAAATGCTCCACGCTCATGTCCAAAGAGCTCACTCGCGAGCACGTCAGCCCGACTTAACCCTGGCTGATACCGCACAAAGTTTCCTTCACTTCGGTGGCTCATTCGGTGAATGAGTCGGGCACACAGACTCTTTCCTACCCCTGTCTCTCCTTCTAAGAGCACTGGTTGTGCTGTGGATGCTGCAAAGTGGAGCTGCTCTCGTAAACGGCTCATCGGCTCAGAGTCCCCGACAAGCTCTATTTGCAGCTGCCGAGCTGCTTCGCCCTGCGCAAAGACCTCAAGCTCAGTGAGAAGGTGGTATTGCTTCTGCGCTTCCTGAATGAGGGCACTCAAATGCGGAACATTAGCGGGCTTTACGAGGAAATTCGTTGCGCCAAGCTTCATTGCTCGAACACCGAACTCGGTATCTCCGTGGCCAGTGAGGACAATTACCCGAATGTGTGAATCAATTGCCTGCAGCTTTTGTAACAACTCAAACCCACTCTCAACGCCAAGAGACAGATCGAGACAGAGATCAATGACTGCAACCTGCGGCGAAACCTTTGTGCACTCACGAACCGCATCTTCTGCATTCGTTGCAACCAAGATATGTACGTTTTCTATCGTACGGGCTAATACCTGCGCGAGCGTTGTAACAGCATCACGATCATCATCAACAAGAAGAATAGCACCCATAACTTATTCCTGACGGAGATGCACACCATGAGTATCAGAGAGAGATGTCATAATATTCTGCGAAATAAAAACAGCATCCAGAAGCAACAATAAGACTGAATGAGAAGGCAAGGTAGCGCTCATCACGTCAGAGAATCGAACACATTTTTCTGTCGCTATTGCATTCTTTGCAGGCTGCTCCCTCGACATAGCCTCACCGCAAATAAAAAGTCCTTCTTCCTTTACGCACACCTCACACTGCGAGACCGGCGCAACTGAAGCATATATTTCAAAAAGCGCCTTTAAGGCAGTCTTAAGTCGTGCTCGGTCAATATTCCAGAGCAGTGGACTACTCACATGTAAGAGAAATTTTGCTTCTCCGGGAACATCCTTCTTGAGCTCTTCTAGTAGCTCTCCAACGTCCACCTCCTCTTGCACCCCCATCTGTAGAAAGGGTTGAAACTGGTTTAAGAGCTGGTCAATGTGGCGCACCTTCTGTAAGCCAGCTTCTGTTCCTCCTTCAACATGCTGCAGGAGATAGAGTTGATTAGAAATAACAGACAAAGGGGTACGGATTTCGTGGCTTAAGCCTCGAAGAAACACGGAAAGAATTTCGTAGGGAATTCCCTGCTCCATAGCGCCACTTTACATCAGTGCTACTTTACATCGAGCTCATTCTCATACTGAGTTACACTGAGACTGCTCAATCAACTCAGGAAGGCGACTGGGCGAATAGATTCTCACTCATACCGAGCTATGAACTGCTAATCCGAATTTTATTATATCCATCGTAGGCGGCTACCTTATAACACTCGGCAAGCGTTGGGTAATTAAAAACCGTATCACGGAGATAATTCAGATCACCTCCAAGCGCCATGACTGCCTGACCAATGTGAATAAGTTCGGCAGCATACTCACCAATAATGTGCACACCAAGGATTTTTCTTGTCTCACGATGAATAATCAATTTTAGCATTCCATTCTCATCGCCAAGAATGTGTCCACGAGCAATCTCTCGATAGCGAGCAATCCCCGTTTCGTACGGAACACCTTCTGCAGTCAGCTCATCCTCGTTTTTGCCGATGTAGGAGATCTCTGGAATTGAGTAGATACCGTACGGAATTAAGTCCTCAAGATTGCTACACGTATCGGTAATCTGAAATGCATGACACGCCACGAGACGACCTTGATTTCCGGAAGTTGAAGCAAGAGCTGGAAAACCAATAACATCACCCGCTGCATAAATATGCGGAATATCGGTCCGATACGAAGCATTCACCCGCATTCGGCCCCGCTCATCGGGAACGAGTCCAATATTTTCAAGTGAGAGATCGTCTGTCGCGCTCACCCTTCCCGCCGAGAATAAGAGGGCATCAGACACGAGTACTTTCCCACTGTTGAGGCGGGTGATGACTTGGTCGGTATCTTGTTTTAACTCGCACGAGTCAACTTCTTCACCGAGACGGAGCGTTACTCCGAGAGAGCGGAGTTGATACTGCAGTGTCTCGATAATCTCTTCATCAACAAATCCAAGGAGACGTTTTCTTGCATCAACAATCGTGACGTTCACTCCGAGCGCTGCGAACATGGAGGCGTACTCTGTCCCAATGACTCCTCCACCGACAACAACAAGGTCTCTTGGAATTTTGGACATTTGTAAAATGTCATCGCTATCGAAGATATGTTGCCCATCAAATGGAACCTTCGGAACCCGCCTCGGCTTTGCACCAACAGCTATGAGAATAACTTCTGCTGTTTTTCTGATGGAACCCTTACTCGATTGAATCTCTAGAGTATGCTCATCAATAAACGATGCGTGACCTGGAAGAATATCAATACCGTTTCGCTGCAGCTGGTGGTGAATAACATCTATTTCGATCTGAATAATCCGGTGGCAACGGAAGGTCAGATCAGACATCTCGATGTCGCTCTTCACCCGGTACCCTGCACCGTAGACACTTCGCTGT
>JBMTVV010000278.1:0-3226 GCA_049451755.1 Bdellovibrionota bacterium | reverse complement strand
TGAATCTTTCGTGCCTTCACGATGAGCATGCCACCGTGAGTACACGGGAGTAGCGCGTCTAAAAAGAGTGCTACTGAAAAAATAGGTCCCAAGACCGTTAGTAAGAAGGCATTCTTCTTCGACTGCTGAAACGTAGTTGCAGTCACAAGCTTTCCTTTTGCTCCCCCCTTTCCTGCCTTCAGGAGAGATAATCCAGCATTAATTATAGTATCTATCAGCTGCGTGAAAAGACGAGAGTAACTTTTCGCCTCTATAATCTGGAAGTCTTTTGATAGCAGCGTCTCTAACTGCTCGAGCGTATATCCGGGACGGAGATGCCCATGCGCTTCATCAGTCTGTCCGATCCAAAATCGAAACCGACGCAAGGCCCCTTCCTTCGGATTCGGAACATTGACAATTAACTCACCATCGTTTCTTAACACACGCAATGTTTCACGAAGAAATCCGACATCATCCTCGAGGTGCTCAAGCATATCTACGATAAGAACATAATCCATCGAATTATCTGCGAGGGGAAGTTTTCCTTCTTCGAGCTTAAAAACTCTCTCTCCCACTACGCTTCGGATGGATTCAACTGCAGTATCAATGAGATCGGCACTCGTCCATGTCCCACCAAGCTCTCTTAACTTATAGCTTATGACTCCACTATCCCCTCCGATATCTACAAGCTCCTTACCACTGAGATCTTGGGGGAGAAGTTGCCGAAGCCAGCGAAACTTCTCTCGCTTTAACGGTGAATTGTTGTAGATCTGATCGACAAACCGACAGATATCGCTCCGAGAAGGAGACATACCTGAGTTCTTTTTCTCAGCCACGGTGACTCTCCAAAACACCCCTTCCGAACAGCCGCCTCTTCAGGCCAGCCACTCCGTCTCTGACGAAAAACTTCACCCCTCTCCGCTTATTGTTCAGCCACAGCAACCAATATCCGCCATTCCCAAGGAAAAATCGGAGTAGTTTTCCTCTGATTGATGGAAGGAAACATGCGATATGGGTGAGCATATGCATTTCTGTCTCAACAAACTGCATCCCCGAGTGACGCGGGAAATGCTCGGTCGTTCTACCATAATTTGGAATACTCTTTCCCTGACGACGATGGGTTTCAATAACTCGAAAGGCTCTCCACCGTTTCTCTGTCGCCATCTGCCTGTTACAGCTCATCGCTTCGGAATGAGTAAGCGCTCGTGTTGAAATGTAGTTGTCACTCTCTGCTGATTCAAAAGCTGCTACTCCTCGTGCCGTTCTCAGTAATGCAAAGCTCCATCCTTCCGAGAAGCGAATGTCATCTTCCGGGGGAGCCATCCATGGATCACCAACTGAGATATCTGCAAATTCAGACAGGCCGTCGAAACACGTCAGACATCGCGAGGGAGTATAGAGACGATACAAAATATTGATAATCTCCATAGAAGACGGTCTGAACCCTTTTTTACTCCCAAAGTAAACAGGGTATGTGCTTCCATCATCATACTCTAAGTGAGGAGCACCAGGATGCTTTCCAATACGTGAAATGAAACGAGTCGCTCCCTTCGTCTTCTCGCCTAACGAATCCCAGATAATGCGAAACGCTTCGTGCTCAATAGCGGCATGACAAAACAAGCCAATGGTAAGTACTACTCGCTCACGAAGAGCCTCTTGCAGTTTTGCCGCCTTTTCAAATCCGTGTATCTGACACGGTAATCCAACAAGCGCATATCGACCTGGTATCCGAAGAATCTCCTGAAAAACCTGATTCGTTGGGCTAATGGCGTACTTTGATTTTGTCGCCCGAAGTAACTCTTCCTCGGTTCTTGCGATGACCGGCTTCCCCTTCCAAAGGTGTTCCTCATCTGATTGAATGACGACCGCTCCATCAATCTTCCCTTGCTTGAGAAGATGGACAAGCAGAGCTGTTACGAGCCCTCCGCTTGTCGAGTGCTCGCGCAGGAAGTTATCCGTTGCATGGGCAAGAGCAGCTATACGAAATTCACCGTGAGTATCATCAAGGGCTGGGGTACGCCCAAACTTCTCCTGAAACGTACTCTCATAACTAAACTCATCACCAGGGCACACTTTCACGCAGAGATCACAATCGGTGCATGCAGAGAGTTTTTGAACCGTTGGATACTCTTCGTCGTCTAGGGAGAGAACTCCAGTTGGACAGATCCCCACACAAGAGCCACACCGATGACAGAGCCCACCATCAACAATTCGAGAGAGAGCTCGAAGCGCACGGGGCTGCTCTTCTTCACGAGAGGGTGGCCACTCCATAGGCTCAAGAAAGGGCGCTCCTTCTTGTCGTAACGAGTTTTGCTCGGGAAGAATTTTGAGCTTCGTATGCATGTGGCAAAAAAGGTGACAACTTAGGGAATGGCGGCTTACATCAACCCAGCCTCCACTCATGGGTGTATCCCACCGCGACATACACCGTCCTAAAAAAGTACAGCTTCAACTCATGAATGTCCACTTAACCTATTGAAATATTTGAGGGCTACAAAATAACGGCAAAGAAAATTTTGTGCGTTATAAAAAGAGCACTTATACTCTCTAAAGAAGTTTAGGGGGTTATGCCACTTGGCAGGGTTGTTGAATTACCCCCTGAGAGAAATCAACTCTGTGAGCCCAAAACAAACTGGTGAATGCGATTGGCTCTCTCCAAGAGGGAGATCCCCTTCACAATAAGCCCCCACGGTTTCACAGAGTGCTAAAGATCGAGCCACGGAAGGTGCTGTTGTACTTCATTGTAGGGAAAACGTACTTATCTCGTAAACTTACGAAATCTGGAAGCTTTAAAGTCACGTTCCTACAGGATAGACAATAACTCTCGTAAGGACTTCGGTTGTTGAGAGGTAATCGTAGCAACCGCTTCTCTTACGTAAGAGATTCACGGACGAAATGCAGAAAAAACCTACAGCAGAAAAGGATGAGGAACATATGCAAGACCGAGAAGAAAACGTTATCGTAGATCGCCTTTTTCGTTCATTTGAAGACTTAGAGAAGGCAATTGGAAGTGCTCGTAAAACCTTAGAAGAGAGAGGTGAAGTGCCAGAGGAAGTTGTTGCACGCCTCAACTCATATGACAGCATACTTGAAAAGCAACGGACTCTCGCTCACCGTCTTTGTGAAAACATTAAGAAAGGCAACTGGGATGAGGTAACCCGCCAAGTTGGTCTCATCAACGGCCTCTCTGGAATGATTCGTGATGATGCGCGCGCGATTCTCTCTTCCCTATCACTCAATAGTGACG
>JBMTVV010000277.1:0-3257 GCA_049451755.1 Bdellovibrionota bacterium | reverse complement strand
CTTCCCGACAAATTGTGCCCACTCGGGTAGCACCTCAAGCGGATAGAACACAGAGCTAAATGGTGCCGCAAGATGCGGTAAGGTCCACGCCACTGTCTGTATCCGCGACCCGTAATTGATGATCAACCCCGAGATGAAAAACCCGAGGGTCCAACCAAATAGGGTTAAGATCACCATAAACGGGAGGAAGTACCAACCAACCATGAAGATATTCAGGGAGTAGAGTCCGAGCGCTACAAGTGCCCCAACAATGAGCGTTAGGATATTCTTGAGCGCCCCCACTACCATCACCCCAATGATCCACTCGATGACCCGTAACGGAGAGCCAAACATGTTAATGAGATTCTGGTTCCAGAATTCTTCTAACAGGTTAATGCTCACCTCGTACTGAGCCCGCCACATGATCTGCCAAAAGACAAGCGCTGTGAGCATGATGACTACAATGTTCGGAACATCTGCTCCGGATTCATCGAGCCACTTTACCGTTAATCCCCACAACACCATGTCAAGGATCGGCCAGTAGATGGCATCTCCCAGCCGGTCGAGTGACCGGCGGAAGAGGTATAAGTACCGCCATAAGACGGCTTCAATTCTATAGATTGCTATCATGCAGCCTCCTTTGAGATCTTTAAAAAATATTCCTCTAACGTAGGCTTCTCGATATGGATCTCTTCATACCGGATTCCCACCAGCCCAAGCTCTGAGAGCAACGCGCCCACTTCGTCATGCGACACAAAGAGCTCGTATGCTCCTGCTTCTTGCGAGAAGCTCACGGCGTTCGCCACTAAGACCTCTTCGAGTCTTTGTGGGCTACTCACAGCACCAATAGAGACCCGGGTAAGCCCGGATTCCTGTGCTAACCGTCGTGGCTCGTCACACGCGATGATTTGCCCTTTTTTCAGGAAAATCACCCGATCACACACCTCAGAGACTTCGTCCATGTTGTGCGATGTGTACAACATGGAAACGCCGTACTCACGTTGCTGTGTGCGAACAAACGCCCGCACCTCATGCGCAATGTCTGGGTCAAGCGATGCCGTTGGCTCATCGAGTAAGCACACTTCAGGATGGACAATGAATGCCTTCGCGAGTTGTACCCGAGTCTTTTGTCCCGCAGAGAGAGAACCAAACGTCTTATCCTTCAGATCCCACGAATCAAACGCTCGTAAGAACTTCTCAATTCGCTTCTTCCGCTGTTGGGCGTTTAGGCCAATCATGCGGGAGAAAACGTCTAGGTTCTCTGCAACGGTGAGTCGCCACGGCAAGTATGTATAGCTACTTGCAAAGGAGACTTTCTGAAGAATCTCAGAACGGTTCCTTGTGAAGTCCTGCCCAAAGTACTCAATGGCTCCACCTGTTGGAGTGGTAGTTCCGAGTAGCATCTGAATCGTGGTGGTCTTCCCTGCTCCATTCGCTCCAAGAAACCCGAGTACTTCGCCTGGCTTTATCGCAAAGCTAATTCCATCAACTGCTGTAAATACTCCCTTCTTTGTTGGAAACTGTTTCGTTAATTCGGTTACTTCTAATACGTGTTTCATCTCATCCTCCCGTCCCACAGTGCTCCCCCTGGAGTCTTCCTGCGGAAACTCAAGTGTCTTCTGGAGAACTCTCATTGTAGTCCTCCAGAGGTCGTAAAATATGTGTAAAAATAGGTGGTTACATGGGTGGAGGACCGGGGATTTCCCCTGCTCGTTCACGCATGTGCCGGTTCTGTTTGTGGTGCCAGTTGTGTTTGTGGCCGCTATGCCGAGTCCAGTCGGACTAGCATGTGTTTTGTGCTCTATTGAGTCGTTAGTACTCTATAAGTCACGGGTGATTCGTAAGCTCAACATAGGGTTGTCTCTCCGAAGTGCATATCGCTCACGTTAAAGGATTCAATACCTGCCGGCTGGAGCTCCGAACATAGAGAACTCAGATCGACTCTTGCTCGCATCACGTCTTGCCGCATCCGTGTGCAACGTTCCGTCTGCGAGTACCCCGTCTTGAAGCAGTCTATCTGGGTTAACTCTATTGTATTGGTCAGAATAATATCCATTGTTCGCTAACACGACTCTTGCAAGTGTGTTCTCCAAATTGTGCCGAAGTGTCGAAAGGTACAGTAAGGCGAATGACCTAGTCAACAAAAAAATGAGGCGGTAGTATTTTTTATGCTCTGTGCCCCACAGTAAGTGTTCGACTGACGTGAGGCTGTTTCTCGTCGGCGCTCTTGGACGCCCTAAATTCGTTCGAAATGTATGAGATCTGTCTATATCGAGTTGGACATTCCGACGAATCGACTCTCTTTGGATGTTCTCAGGGTATGACAGAAAGTGCCGAAAAATACAGGGAAAAGTCCATATATCAGGCACTACTCAAGAAAATATCACGATCTGGCGATACCGACATATGTCAAAAAGGAACCATTAACTGATATGAAAGTGCCGCTTGACCTATGTTCGCTGTGGTAGTCAGGAGCAACACGATTCATGCAGGTAAAAGACCAGTTCATCGAGGGATCATTAGTTGCAAGACGGCGTTAGCAAGAAAGTGATAGCAAACCCGATGTTGAGCAGTGGAATTCTAAACCGTATTCTTCTTCTATGTGTGATCTTTGCGGTCAGTGGATGTACTTCCACTGGAGGCTCAAGTGCCGATCGGATTTCCATGCCAGAGTTCTGCACCCCAGAGGAGTGTGCTCCGAATATTCATCAGAAGAGTTTCGAGTGGGGACCATATCGGATACCAGAACTCACTTTGTGGCAACTAGGGGGTCTTCTGGAGCTAGGCGACCGCCTCAAGACTGAAGTCAAGAAATATGAGAGGCAGCTGCCGGAGGCGATTCCACGATGTGGACCGAGTTGTAAGACCCGGGATGCATATACGTATACTACGCGTGTTGATCTCCCCCGTTCCGAGGTTGAAGATCCTGCGTGTGATCTGACATTTGCCATGAATCTGAAATCCCATGGAAAATCAAGCATGGAGGTCATGGCATACTTCGCACTTGCTGACCAAGTACGAAACGACCTCTTACCCGAAATTGGTGACGAGTGTCGAAAAGAAACAGGGAGCGAGGAGTGCGGAGTGATAGGTATACGTCTGCATGAGAGCCCATTAGATATTGACTTAGAAGAGCACTACAATGCTTTTGGGTCTCCTCTAGAGATCGACCATAACTTTGTCTTAAAACCTGGTGAAATTGGCATCCGAGCGACCGCTGTGGCCGAGGTCACCTGCGGCAAGCGAAACTACCCGGACGCCAGCCAGGGCATCGCCGA
>JBMTVV010000276.1:0-3270 GCA_049451755.1 Bdellovibrionota bacterium | reverse complement strand
CGAGCGAGTACAACCTCTTTCATCCAGTCGATGACCCCAGACCAGAAACTCTTATCCATGAGTACAATAGGTCGAGGAGAGAGATGTTTCACCTGGATGAGTTGCCAAGAAAAGAAGAGCTCAAGGAGTGTCCCGATTCCACCTGGTGTTGCGACAATACTATTAGAAAGGCGCATGAAATCATCGAGTCGAGATGAGAATTTATGGTGATGACGTTTCACGTCGAGGTGATGATTCGGTTCTGGTTCAAAATCAAGCTCAATCGATAAGCCGAAAGACATACTCTTTGATTGCTTCTCTTCTTGACCGAGCTTTGCCCCTTTATTTGCAGCCTCCATTAATCCAGGACCGCCTCCAGTCAGGACATCGATTCCTTCCCATGCAAGCATCCGTGCTAGTGAGAATGCTTCATCGTATTCAACACTCTCGGGTTTTATTCGAGCGCTTCCAAATATACAGACACGGTAGAATTGACCATCTTCGAGATCTTGGAGTTGTTGCTCGATTACTACAGCGCGTTGATGAAGACTTCGTAGTCGTTCATCGAGATGTTTGCGACGATTTTTACGTTCTCTTCGAATTTCTTCCTGCTCTTCAGTGTGTGACTTGTCTTCTGTCATTGCCGTTGGATCCTGTTACTTACTAGCTGTCTGTTTTTTATCTTGGGGCGCTGATATCTCTAGGCCTACTGATCTTATAGTACTTTTAGTGATTCTGTTAAGATGCGAGCGGCTCGGGAAAAGAGTAGGAAAAATTTCCTTTTCGTAAAAGAGCTTGTAGTAACTTCAGAGGAAAGTACCTCAAATGGCTAAATATCTCAGTTTCTTAGAGTAGGTGAAGGTCAAGTACGCTTCACTAGGCTAGCGAGGCTACTGAGGGCTATTTTCCTCCGGTCGCACGACCCTCGTTGCATCGTGATTCTGATGTATCCGATTCTGTTGGAGATGAGCTGTGAGGCTTTGCGCAGGTGGTGAGGTGATGATGTGAGGTATCTGATGCCCCGCTCCCTCACGGGTATTATGTCCAGGTGCGGCAATGCCAGCTACACTCGTTTGCTCATAGTTATTATTGTCGCCATGAGATTGTTCCCGAACTACATCTTCCTTTGGAGCAAAAGGTAGTATCTCCTCATGGACAGCCAATTCGGTTAGGGATTCATGTTCTGCCCGAGAGTCGTGTAGCGTTGACTGAGATTTTGTTGTTATCGAATGTTCTGAGGCAAGCTGTTCTGTTACGATTCGTGCCCATGTTTCCCACCCTCTAAGTCCTCTTCGCTCCAGTACTAATTCTTTCAATATCTCAAGTGCATCTCCTTCATGAGCATCGCAAAGCGTTTGAAGAGAGCTCTCTATAAACTTCACTGCTTTTAGGAGATCGTCGAAGTGCGACGGAAGTATACGACTCGGTGTCCCACGCTCTGTCCGTAGACGCGCACGTTCGAGAGCCTTCCGTAATTCTGAGGAGGCCTGTTCGAGCTCACTAAGTTCCTGCTGTCTCAGCGGAGTACTGAAGAGCCGTGGGTTGTGATGAGGGTGAAAATATCTGTAAATATCCATATGGTAGTACCTCTCTGAAGGTACGGGTTGCAGAGCTTTCTCACAAGAGAACAAATCTGTAATATTCCCTCTATTTCGAGGAATGACTAGCTTGGTGAATGGCCAGAGTCTCGCTAAGGCTTTAATAACCCATTCGCTGAATATTTAGGGTTCTTGAAGGGGCAGATCTGCGAAGGAGGAGATAGTGATGGAGTACGTCTTATATGCTCTCTGGATTCTTCCTCCCTTGGGTATGTTGCTCTTAATGCTGTGGAGTTGGCTTGAGGGATTAGCGCGGGTTCAGCGCGGAGGCCGGCGTTCTCGCGAGCCACACGACTTACTCCGGCAGTTTCGTTTTCTTGGGGTGTGCTCTCTTATAACATTTTTCCTTGATTACTATGTGATTGAAGGAGGACTGCTGGACATCATTCTTGAGCACCCAATTGTTGATGCGTGGCTGCCTCGGTTTCTTGTTCGGCTTTTTTTGTATCCGGTGATTTTATACTGTGGTGCGCTTTTCATTGGGGGAGTAAGAGAAGAGCCGCTCCGGCGTTCCCAAAAACTATCGAAACGGAATAAGTAAGTGGCTAGTTTTGAAATGTAGGAAGAATCGATGAGTATCGCAGGGGTAGACGAGGTCGGTCGGGGTCCAATCGCTGGTCCTCTCGTAGTAGGAGCTGCGCTTTTTGGCGGATCTCGTTCCTATCCGCATTTTACTGATTCAAAAACTCTCGCTGAAAACAAACGAGAAAGACTAGCGACGGAAATTCTTGAGACGGCAGAGCGCTGGGTTCTCATTGCAGTCGGTCCGCAAACGATAGACCGTCTCAATATTTTGCAGGCGACTCGGTATGCCATGGCACGAGCAATTCACCATCTCAACGCAAAAGAGGCGCTCGTAGATGGAAATATGACAATAGAAACATCTTGCCCCTATCAGTCGATTATTAAGGGGGATGCAACTCATTGGCAAATTGGTGCTGCCTCAATACTCGCCAAGGTCTGGCGAGACCGGTTGATGAAAAACTATGATGAGATTTTTGTAGGATATGAATTTAAGAGCCATAAAGGCTACCCTACGCCGGTTCATAAGAAGGCTCTTGCCAAGTACGGACCGTCCCCGATTCACCGCTTCTCCTACCGTACCGTGGCGGAAACGGAGGTATCAGTCCCACAAGCACTACTTGCAGCGAGTAGTGACGAGTTGGTTGTCGATTCTGAGAAGGATGACTACTTCGCTACCACCGCTCCCATCGGACTCTAGTACGCACACCGAATTAGGGTCCTGGGGAGAGGAGTTTGCAGTCCAAGTGCTTCGCCGAAAGGGCTATGTTGTTCTGGATCGAAACTGGAGAACTCCTCATGGAGAGATTGATATTATCTGTCGAAAAAGTGGGACTCTCGTCTTTGTGGAAGTGAAGACTCGTCGGAGACGTTCAAGTAATTATCCGCTCCAAGAAACGATTACTCATGAAAAAGAACGACGATTGTACTCACTTGGAGAGCTATACCAGAGAAGGCATCAGCTCGTTATGCAACGTCGTCGTTATGCAAACGTACGTTTTGACCTCTTCGTTGTTGCCGTACATGAGGCCCCATTCCCGTACTTCTACCACTACGAAGGGGCTTTTAGCTTTTTTCCAACAGTACAGTGAGAGCCCTGAGGGAATATGCTCTACTCCGGGATAGGAGGTGTTGGAGAATTGAGAAAAGAAAGCCGGGCAGGATCTTCAAT
>JBMTVV010000275.1:0-3276 GCA_049451755.1 Bdellovibrionota bacterium | reverse complement strand
TCTCGTTCAACAGGAGCCTCAAAGGAGCTTTCAGAGAGAGCAGTCCTTGTCTCAAGCTGGTATACTCCGTCAGTCAATTGTCGCAAGGCTTCCATGCGAGCGGCTTTTTCAGCTTCGTAGTCAGGCATGACTCCGTCGGTATGGTCTAAAGAGGGGGACTGTCTCTTTCCTTGAAGGTGCTCTAGTGCCTCGAGCAACGAAGAGACCTCTCCTAGTAGATGACCTACATCTCTTTTTATCTGGATATTCTCTTCAGAGAGTACTTGCATTTTGCTGTGGAGTACATAGATAGCGCCTACGCATGCAAGGAGAAGTAAGAATGTAATGAAGGGAAGCTTTGATGCCGAGCTTTCTTTTTCCACTATCTACTCCTCATTTTCGAGGTTAACGGTCGGCTAGTCATTGTCGATTGTTACTCGCTTCTCTAATTCCGCGAGGACAAGTGGTTCAAATAGTGCATAGAGAGTTGCTTCTTTCATAAATCCATTTGAGGGAGTGTCATTCTGCTCGAGCCCTGCCACGAGCTTTTTCATCGCTTCTTCGCCGAGTTTGTGAAAATCCTTCTCAGCAGTAATTTCGATAGTGCCACGTGAATAATCAATCGCGTACGTATCGTTGAAAGCATCTGCATACTCAGAAATGATTGAATCAAGAATCGGCTCAATATGCGAGGAAAAAGAGTTTCTGAGGACAAGGAAGAGATGCTGATCGTACTCACCGAAGGCTTTCTCTAGAAAGACAGTGAGGGATTCCTTTTTCTCAAATTTAATAGCTGCTTTGAATGCTTTGGTAAATCGAAGAGTCCTCGGGTCTTTTGCAGCCTCTGACTTTACGAGCTTTTTAATTGCAGAGTTGAGATTTTTTGCATTTTGAAAACACGCGACAGCGTCTTCAACAGTATACGAAAACATGGAATCTTACTCCTTGACGTCCATCTACAATCAATGTGTGCGCCTAGTATAGCATCTCAGTAGGCTTAAAGATCAATGCCCATACGGTGATCAAAGATACAGATACCTCCACACGTGAACGGTTCGTAGCTGGGCAGTCCAAGCGCAATGGATTCCGAATATGTGTATGCTCTATTGATCTTACCGACATAGGCATTGTTGCTATGTCGGATTGCGACGGATCTCTTCAGCGTGAAAGTTGTGCTACAGTCGCTCGATGACGGTAGCGATACCCATTCCGAGCCCAATACACATCGTGCAACAACCAAATCGTCCACCAGTGCGTTCTAGGTCATCAAGGAGGGTGCCAAGCAAAATGGCGCCTGTTGCACCGAGGGGATGACCTAGTGCGATCGCTCCGCCACTTACATTGACAACATCTTCCGGAATATCGAGTTCTCGCATCGTTACGAGCGGTACGGGTGCGAATGCTTCGTTAATCTCCCACAGATCGATCTCTTTTACCGAGAGGCCTGCATGTCGTAGTGCTTGGCGGCTTGCTTCAATTGGTCCAGTGAGCATGATTCGTGGTGGTGAGCCAATCGCAGCCATGCTCACAATCCGGGCCCGAGGAGTGAGTTGGTGCTCCTTTACGGCTTTTTCACTTGCAAGGAGTACGGTCGCAGCACCGTCAACGATGGCTGAAGCATTTCCGGCAGTAATGACTCCATCCTCTCGGAAGACGGTTTTTAATGCCGAGAGAGCCTCCATTGTCGTTGACGGTCTAGGGTTATTATCAACTGCAAGTGTCTGGTTCTCGTTCGTCTCTAGATCACAATAAGGTACAGGCACGAGACTCTTCGTAAATCGTTGCTCAGCGAGTGCCGTCTTTGCTTTCATCTGAGACTCGTATGCGAAGCGATCGATCTGCTCACGAGAGAGGTTGAACTCTTTTGCGAGGATCTCCGCGGATTCTCCCTGTTGTACGAGGTCAGGGTGATGTTGCTTCAGAGCCGGGCTTTCTTGTCCTCCGATATCAGAGAACATCGGAACACGGGTCATATGCTCAAGACCACCAGTAACTATGAGGTGAGCATTTCCAGATTGAATCATCGATGCACCGAAGTTTGTCGCCTGTTGTCCAGAACCACAGAGGCGGTTAATCGTCGTTCCAGGAATAGTGATGGGCCAGCCAGCACCGAGTACAGAAGCTCTTGCTACACACCACCCTTGTTCTCCTACCTGGGTGACGCAACCAAGGATTACGTCTTCTATCACCTCAGGTGAGATTGCATTGCGTTGCGTGATACCATTAAGGGGATACGTCATCAGATCAATGGGATGAACTGACTGAAATGCACCTTTTCTCTTTGCTCGCGGTGTTCGGCAGGTATCAACGATATAAGCTGGGTGTGAAGTAGTCATTACTGGTCCTTATCTGAAACGTATACATCGACTCGTCTATTTAATTGGCGTCCTACTGGAGTTTCATTACTCGCAATCGGGCGCTGGCTTCCGAAACTTGATACCTCAATCTGTGATGAGGGGAATCCTTTGCCGCTCAGGTATGCAGCGACGTTTCTTGCCCGGGATTCAGAGAGTCGACTGTTGTAATCAGGAGTCCCTGAGTCGTCAGAGTGACCAACTACCTGAACTGTAATTGGTCGTGGCGACTGGAGAATTGAGTTCGCAATCACATCGAGGTTTGAAATAGCGCCTGCTCTCATGCTCGTTGAGTCAATATCAAAAAACACTTGGTACACTCCGCCGATGAAACTCGAGAACGACTTGGTATCAAGGTCGGTCTGAATATCTGTCAAGCGGTGACGATTAGCAGCGTTTGCTACCTGAATAGCTTCTAGTTCTTCTTGTTGTTTCTCTAGCGCGCTCTCGTTGATATCAAACCCTGCGCCTTGTAAGCTTCCTTGCACGAGGCCAAGTCCTGCACCGACTGCGACACCCTCACCGTCATGCATGATCTGATTTCCAACAACCGCTCCTGCGCCCGCTCCCCACGCTGCACCAAGGACAGCTCCGGCAATAGTTTTGTCTGGGCCTGGCTGAGGATTTGTACATCCACTGCTACTAAAGAGAGCACCGAGAAAGAGAAAGAACATACAAACAGTGAGGATTACTACGCGCATATTCGCTCCGAGAGAAAGAGAAAACTATCCGATGAGGGGGGAAGAGCGCAGTGCGCTCGCAAACCACACTTCTTAGTATCTCGCCTCACGGATAAACTTACAACTGATCGATTTGCTTATTGTAAGGGTTACTGGATATCAGGGCGATAGGTGAGGCTGTATACGACGAGTAAGGCCCCGAAGAGACTCAGGATGGACCACGGAGTGTTCCCAATTGCGGTGTAGAGCGTTTTCGTATCAAT
>JBMTVV010000274.1:0-3304 GCA_049451755.1 Bdellovibrionota bacterium | reverse complement strand
GTTCACAATGAGACATACGCCCTTCTCGTGAACGGACACCACAGTGTGAAAGGCATCGTGCAAAATAGCAACTTTTCTGGAATTTTCCCGAGAAAAGGAGGCTTACGAGCACGCAGGCTTTACAAATGAGACGACTCGCAAACTTATTGCCATGGGACATAATGACCGATGACGAGATATGAGCAGAGGAACACTAGCCCTTAAGCCGTATCTTCCAGCCACAACGGCTTGAAAAGAGTACCTATAGTCCTAGCTTTTCTGCATGAAGAAACCACACCTCATGGGTAGCTGTTCGAGAGGAATTACATAATGCAGTGTCAGGTCTCCTCTCTAATGTGATACGTCGCTCTCGCAAACCATCACAAAGCTTGTCCAGCCCCCATTTCCACACGTGGAAACCCCTACGATGCTCCCCGGTAGCGCCTCGTTTACCAGAGTCTTGCGCCAACAACTCGATTTCCGACTTATTTTTCACTTTGTTATCCGGGAAAACGTCCCAATGAAACTTACGAGGCGCATTACGCCAATACGTCATCTGCCGCTTCGCGTAGCGTCTTGTTGCTTGAGCTATCTCGTAAGCAATCTCTTTATGAGCATGCTGCTCCACAGCTTCACGAGAGACGAGTCTTTCGAATATCTGCTTATATCCAAGAGCGGTACGACACTGCCACTCAGAGCCAAAACATCCGAACAAGTAGCGAGCCTCCTCTATAATCCCCTCTCTCACCATTCTCTCCGCACGCTTTTCAATCCGGCGATAGAGATCCGAACGCGACCAGACTGGTATAACTACTGTTGCGTTGTGGCAAATTTGTACTCGAGAATCCTTCGCGCAAAGCTCTGTATAGGTCTGCCCACTTAGTAAGCATACCTCTAAAGAACGCACGATCCGGATACGATCATGTGGATGAAGAGAGGCGGACCTCTGTGGGTCAAGAGAAGAAAGTCTTTCGTACAGGGTCTCTGTCTTCTCACTTTCTAACTCCCTTCGGAGCTCCGGTTTAGAGGGAGGCAATTGCGATATACCAGCCAATAAGCCTTCAAGGTAAAGAGTTGATCCACCAACGATCACCGGCGTGACACCTCGATTTTGAACATCCTCCAGCACAGCTTGAGCTGCATGAACATATCCCTGGACATCACAGGGCTTGGAGCCAGAAAGTGCTCCATAAAGATGATACCTGACTTGCTCTTGGTGGCTCTGCGACGGTATGGCTGCACCAATATCATGCCCGGAGTACAGCTGTACCGAATCAGCGTTGATCACCTCGCCAGAGAAGTGCTTCGCAATACGATGCGCAAGCTCACTCTTTCCACTCCCAGTCGGACCAGAAATAATAATAGGAGCATGAATCATAGGTCGTTGCTCAATAGAACTAGAAACCGTTGCAGTAGAACATAAGACGGCCCTGATTGCATCACCCCTTCTTTACGTCTCATAACAGTCTCGGCTATCGACCATAACGTTACACACGTCCGAAGCGGCGCTCGAGCTCATTTTTTCCGAAGGTCGTAATAACCGGACGACCATGTGGACATGCCGAGCTCCACTCCGCCTCATCAAGAGCTGCGAACAGGGCAAACACCTCTTCGCGTGTCTGCAGATCGCCGGAGCGGATACTTGCATGACAGGCGAGTCTCGCCGCTACCTTTTCTAATTCACTTTCGAGAGCACGTTCAACGGGCAGATCTTCCTCGGCTAACTCACGGAGGGCAGACTTGACCTGCTTCAGCGCAATCCATGTTGGCTTCTCAAGCACATCAATTGCCGTTTCCCCCCGCACCAGCACTCGAAATCCACAGTCAGATAAAAGCGCCTCTTGCTCAACAATCTTCTCTAGCAACTCAACATCAAACTGAAGCGTAAGAGGAATGAGGAGAACCTCTTTTTGTGGAACACGAGAGCGTAGTCGTTCGAGTATCTTATTATAGTTTATGCGCTCATGGGCAGCATGCATATCGAGTACTACGAGTTGCTCGCCATACTCGCAGATTAGATAACAAGATAGCACCGTACCGAGATATCGGAGATCTTGATATCGGAAACCGGCGACAGCCTCTTTTCCTACGCTCGCCACCTCACGTCTCCCATTCCCCGCCTTCTCTCTAAAATTCTCTTCATCAGGACATTCAGTACCTGATTCAAGGCGTTGCTGGACTTGCATACCAATCAGCTGATCAGTGGCAATGCTACTCACGAATGACTCAGAAAACTGGTGGTCCGAACTCCGTTCCGCTACTTTGGAGTTATATGTAGAAAAGGGAGTGCTTGAAGATCGGACGGGCAATTCGCTTGATAGTGGACCCTGAAAAGTTCCTACAGCAGAGCGAACCGCTCTGAGGACCAATTGAAACATGCGTGAGCTATTCCAAAAACGCACCTCCTGCTTCTGCGGATGGACATTTACATCAACCAAGTCCCCGGGGAGTTCGATATGCAGATAGCCGAGGGGGGCTTGTTGTGGCTTAAGAGTACCTCCAAATCCCTCGCGCACGGCGCGCAAGAGTGCTCGATCAGAGAGCATCCGTCCATTAACGAATAACGTAAGGGCCGAAGGCGTCGCTTTCGCATAGTGCGGGGCACATAAATAGCCATTAACTCGTAGCTGTTGTTCCTCATAACTGACTGATACTGCTTCCCCAGGATATATCTCACGAGCCCTTTCGAGTGAGGAGTTCCTCCGAGCCAAATGCAACTTCTCATGGCTATCGATGATAAGCTTTGTTCGTACCTCTGGGTGCAGTAACGAATTCGCTCTCAGCCAAGCCGTAATTTTAATTGACTCTCCCCTATCCGTTTTCAGAAATTTTCTTCGAGCTGGTGTGTTAAAAAACAGCTCCTGAACAAGTATTTCAGTCCCCACCGGCATCGCTACCCGCTGACGTCTTACAAGCACTCCACCATCAAACTCGACCTCGACCCCTGCCTCCTCAGTGATGTGACGGCTTCGGACACGCAACTTTGATACTGATGAGATAGAGGCAAGAGCCTCCCCGCGAAATCCAAAAGACTCAATCGAAGTGAGGTCCTCTTCCTTCTCTATTTTTGACGTAGCATGTCGCTCAAAAGCCAGTTCAATCTCACTCGCACGGATACCTGTGCCATCATCACTTACTCGGATAAGCGTTTGACCTCCATCTCGCAACTCCACTGAGATGGAGGTTGCCTTCGCATCAAGCGAATTATCGACCAACTCTCTCACTACAGACAGGGGACGCTCTACAACCTCACCGGCAGCAATTCTGTTAACCGTTAACTGTTAAATTATTATCTATTTGGACATCATTATTTGGAATATTAATT
>JBMTVV010000273.1:0-3308 GCA_049451755.1 Bdellovibrionota bacterium | reverse complement strand
ATTTTTTACAGCTGCTGAGTTTTGATGGTGATACGACGCTCTCAATTAGAATGATGCGCCACCAATTCCGAGAGACCCCACCTTGAGCCGCATTCCATACTCAGCAAGTGAAGCGACAAGCGCAGACTTTAGAAAGATAAGCCCGAGAATAAGAGCAATGGGAGTAAGGTCCACAGGTCCAATTACGAGCGGCAATCTCCGTCGTAACGGTGCCATCATGGGCTCAGTGCTCCCAACAATGACAGACACGAGCTTATTGCGAGGATCTGCACTAAGCCATGACACGATGACCCGCGCAAAAATGAGAAATTGCGCTATCGTTATGAGACTACCAAGGACTTGCGCGAGCCCTTGGAGTATATTTCCAAGAAGAATCATACTGACAGTGTTACGAGAATCTCTTTTTTCTGCAATAAGGGGATTATGAACCCTCACCGTCTGCTTCAGCGAAAAAGTGTGGCTCCTTCACCGAAGTAACTCGGATTCCATAGTGGTCATTCACGATAACGACCTCACCACGAGCTACGTGATTTCCATTGATAAGCACGTCACAGGTCGAATCGGGCTCTCGCTCTAATTGAATGATTGAGCCTTCTTTCAAACCCAAGATGTTTTGAATAGACAAGGTTACTCGCCCTAACGCGACTTGAATCTCAAGTGAGACATCCTCTAAAAACTGAAGAGGGAGCTGCCCGCCATGAGCACGACTCGCCTGTGTCGGAGATTGCGAGCTTTCCTGTTGCCGCTCTTTCTCAGCTAAGCCCCCTTGAGAACCGATATGTTGTTGATATTTCTCTATCCCCATACCAAAGATATCGGACTGCGGAAGCAGGTTCTAAAGGTCTGAGGGAATATCGGGACCAGAAAGTGCCGGTCTGAGCGTAACGATCAGTAATAAATACATCAGTAATAAAAACGTCAGTAATAAAAACACTGAGGAGTGAATACTGGAATGCAGTGACCAGTAAACTGACCAAATACCTTGCCGGTTATCAAATTCCGTCTATCGATTACTATGCGACTATTTCTTACGCTTGTGTCGGTTACGCTTCAGGCGCTTCTTGTGCTTGTGCTTGCGTATCTTTTTTCGGCGCTTTTTTAGATCGTTGGCCATACGGGTACTATTACTATTAATGCTTTCGCTTGCTCAAAACTCTAAGGCCCCTGATTTCGCCATTCTCGCCCCCGAAAGTCAAGAGATGGGGCAGAATACCCTACGAATGAGGCCGAATTCACTCTCTCGGTCCAAATAGGGCACTACCTACCCGAACGACCGTAGCGCCTTCCTGAACCGCAATATCAAAATCATCAGACATGCCCATACTTATTTCTGGGGGTACCCCCCTAAAACTCTGAGGAAACGCTGCATACGCATGCTCAGCAAGGAAGTAGAGCTTGCGATAGTCACTGCGGACCATCTCTGGACTGGAATATTCAGCGGTAATCGTCATAACTCCCCTCAGGTGCAACCACTGGTGCTGATGGGGCCAGCTACGAACGAGCTCAAGAAACTCTGAATCCGTCAGCCCTGATTTGTGTGGATCCTGAGAAATATTCACCTGGAGAAAGACAGAAACCTCTCGTTTCGCTCGTGTAGCTTCTTTTTCGAGAACTTGTGCGATCTTCTCTGAGTGCACACTCTCAATAACATCAAAGAGACTTACCGCTTCACGAGCCTTATTACTCTGCAGGGGGCCGATGAGGTGCGCAAGGTGCGGTCCAAGCGAAGACCTTTTCTCTTTATACTCTTGGACGTAATTCTCTCCAAGCGAAAGTTGGGTCGGAGCAATAGCATCTTGCAAGGCTTGAACACGTGATATCGGCTGCCTCTTTGAAACTGCAAGCAATGTCACGTCTCGATCATGTGGAGCGACTTGCTTTGCTTCTTCAATGCGCCTGAGAATCTGTTCGTATCTATCCCTTACTTCCTCCACTCGATAACCCCCTGCCTCAGCAACAAGAGCGCTGTCTTTTGTGCATCGAGTCCGACGATATTCGTATATGAACCAACGATACGCTCAACAAAAAACTGCCCATCACCCTGAATCGCATAGGCGCCCGCCTTATCGAGCCCTTCCTTACTAGCGACATACCGAGCAATACACGATTCCGGTAATTTCATGAATGTCACTTGGCTTTCTGAGCAGAAACTCTCGCAAATTCCTTTCGATGCATTCATGAGTGTGACTCCACCAATCACAGAATGCGTTTTCCCAGATAGTTGCTCTAACATGAGGCGGGCGTGTTGCAAATCCGTAGGCTTTCCAAGCACCTCCCCATTCACTACAACAATCGTATCCCCTCCAAGAATCCACCTCTCTGTGTATTGCCGAGCGACATCTGCAGCTTTTAGTTCAGAAAGCTGCACGACAAGCGATTCAGGTTCACTCACCACACACGCTTCATCAACGCCACTCGCCACAACGGAGAAGTCGATCCCCATTTCGCCTAAAATTGCACTTCTCCGAGGAGAGCCCGAAGCGAGTACAAGTTCAGAAGTCGCACTATTTTGAAACAAGAATTCCTTCATGAATTACCGTAAGAATCGCTTCAGAGAGAGTCCCTCCGATCGCAGTGAATACTCGTCCATCGGCATGGCTCAAGGCAATATGCCACTCTCGACTATCGTGACGGGTAAAGCTCTCTACCGTACACGCCCGTTCCTCTAGAAACTCTATGAGGGTATCGACATCTGGTACGGAGAAAAAGTGCGCTCGCTCCTCTTCAGAGAGGATTCGGGAGGTCTGTCCTGTTAAGAGGGAGAGCAATTGACCTGAGGGGAGCACAGCAAATATTTCATATCCGACATCAGCAAATCCCCTACCAACAAGAGATCCAACCTCATCGTATAAGGGGAACCCTGCTCTCGATGCAGCTTCGCACTTCTGAAGGAATGTATTCTCAAAAATCAAGGGTACTAATCACGCTCAGCATAAATTCGGTCGAGTTGCTCCACACTAGAAGTTCCACCTTCTACAAGTGTCATCTCAGATACTCGTGTGAGCACTGCATTCGTATGAAGCTCCTTCAACGTCAAGACTCCAGCATTACACATCGTTGCCTTCATTTTCGATACGGTTGTTTTCACCTTATCTGCAAGCGAGCCACTGAACGGCACATACGCATCAACGCCTTCTTCAAAGACGAGTTCGCCCTTCTCTCCCTGTTTATACCGCTGCCAGTTACGCGCACGACGAGACCCCTCCCCCCAGTACGGCTTATAGAGTCGCCCCCGATAGGTCAGAGTAGGCGTGGGACTCTCAGCAGTCATCGCGAAGTATTTCCCCATCATTACGAAGTCTGCTCCC
>JBMTVV010000272.1:0-3317 GCA_049451755.1 Bdellovibrionota bacterium | reverse complement strand
ATTTAGCTGGATCCTGTCGTAAAAATATTTTGTGAGCACTGTTTTGAACGATTGCTTGCCCGCCATTCCCGACGTAAAAATCTTCCCCAGATTGTGACGCAGCAATCACAATACCCTTTCTTTTTCGATAGAGTCGAAATGCAGTCTCGATTGTGCTTGCAGAGGTCTTTCCGATTAAGTCATGTGCTTCATCAAAAACCAGAATTTTTCGAGAGTCGAGCTCTTTGGGATCGTTCATGACCTCATCTGCCCAGAGCATTGCAATCTTTAAAAATACTCTTTGGAGGTCCGGATTGCGGCTGAGAGCCTTTAGATCGAACACGATAAAACGCTCTTCAAGTTCAAGGCTGCCAGCTCGGTCAAAAAATCGAGCGTACGTCCCATTCCCATAGTAGTCACCGATGAGTACGGCAACACGTTGTCGTCGCTGCGCCGACTCTTCGGGCTCGTTAATTCGTTTCGGTGCTCTCAAAACGGAAGCTACATCACTAAGAATGAATTCGCGCTTCATCGGTCCGTTTCGATATAGTCGATGGGCTTCAATTACCGACTCAATCACTGCCGCTTTATCTAGTCGCTCTAGCTGTCGAGAGCCTTCTGTCGCCATATCACAAATGATATCTGCCGTCATATCGATGAGATCTTTATAGTCTCCATCAGTCAGATCTGAGTCCGTCTTCCCGAGTCGTGCTAGAAAGTTCATCGCCGGTGCTTTTGAAGGAGTCGCTTCATACACTCGACCATTAAAGAGTTTTGCAAGCTTCTCAAAACCACAGGGCTGCCCAACCATACCTTTGTCGAAGACAAATGTTATCGGCTGGCGCTCAGCGAGGCGACCAGAGCTGAGTGTGGAGTAATGGCCCCGATTCATAGTGATAAGGAGATAACAGAGTAAGTAGCTTTTCCCAGCACCCGAGACCCCAGCAATCAGGACGTTCGGAGCTGTCTCTGAATCATAGAGGTCAAATCCTACGAGTTCACGATTCCAAAGACTTGGTAGTACGAATAGACTCCCTTTGCTTCCTCGCCAGTTCCCCCAAAGTGGTAGGAGACGCGATGCCCGTGAGGAGCGCATCATGCTAGTCCATCCAGGGCCATCCGTTGATGGATCATAACAGCCAGGCAGAGAATTGATAATAACACCGAGGTCTGAGACTTCATGTGCCATACCCCGAGCACCGTTGAGCTGTGGGAATGTTGCAACAGCTTCCGAGGAAGCACGCATAACCTCCTCTCTTGTTTGACAGAAAAACGTCTGGTGTACGCCAACTCGTACAAGTTGACATCGGTTGGCATAGAGTTCTGAGCGTGCGGCTCTTACTGCAGCGATTTGATGTTGAACTTTTTGGTTCGCTCGACCCATTGCGCTTACTTCTCGAAATCCGAGCGAGCTATCGAGGCCATCGAGGCGTGCAAGTTGCTTTTGTTGTGGGTCTTTTGAATACGTAACGCTTATAATGTTTTCATAGGGTGAGCTCTGTAACGGCGTAATCATCAGTGGAAGACACTGCTTGGGGGATTTAACTATTGATACGGCACGAAAATACCGACCGTCCTTTTTGACTATTCCATTCTCAGGATGCTCAGCGTGTGTCTCTGAAATCTGATTTGAAAGGAAGTCATTTTTATCATATTCGGGACGAGGGACGGAGGTATTTCTTCCGCGACGAAATTTTCCAGATTTCACACTTCGACGGTTCAAGATGGGATAGAGTAGGTCGATGAGGTCTTGGCCGTTAACATTTCTTGGTCGGAATCCAAGGTCAACAAGTTTGCTCACGCTCCCATCAACGAGCCCTCGGAATTTTAGCGCATACTCTTTGTATTCACGCGTCCGTTGTTCTACAGAGACTCCTACCTTACCGCTGAACATGCTCTTGAGAGCTCGGCTTATTTGTTCTAGTGGCGTTCGTGCTCTCCATGGCGGATCATAGCGGAAGCTAACCAGTAAACGAAGTTTACGAGGACGTTGGTAGAAGTTGCCGTGATTCGCTGCGTTTCGTAGCATATTGGTCCAGCGCTTCGCCATCCAGCCGCTTGTCCCACCTGAGGGATACTCGCTCACATTCCGTCGAAGGAGATGCTCTACGTCGAAGGTGGTAATCCAGTTCCATTGAGCGCTGATGTCATCTGGTAGAGAGTCCATCATTTCCTGAATTTGGCTGCACAGGTGAAAGGCGTCTGCATCTGAGGTGCTTGTCATCCACTTTGGGCTCAGTTCCCACATAGACCATAGAGATGCGTCTGAGTGAATGAAGAGACTAGAGTCTTCATCATATTTTACGTAGGGGAGTAGCTCGTTAAAGGTTCGCTCATCCTTATAGAGTCTCTCGCGAGTAATTCGGTTAATTCCCATGTAGTTCCTCCCCTAAAAACTCGACTCTCTGAACTGTAGCGGGGAGAAATCGAATTTCCTTATTCTCCTCATCGATCACAACTTTTACTTTGTGTCGGTCAGCGATTCTCTCACTAAGCTCATAAATAGTACCAAGTGCTTCTACAGAAGTTACCTCCTCTTTCAGCTGGCTTGAACAGTAACTTGTATATCTCATCAGGCTTGCAAGTGCCGATGCTGCATCACAAAGTGATTTATTTTCTATAGAGAGGTGTACAATTGGAAGTAGACGAGGTCTGACACTGTCTGAAGCTCTATGTAGATCGGTCGATGGCTGGGTCGCTGGTAAGTGTACCCATCGCAGACGACTGTAGGTTGCTTCATGCGGCAGTTGCTGTTCAGCAATCTGAAATACGCGCTTTGCCGGCTGTGTTTGAACTGATGAGGAACAAGCTGTCCCCATGAGTATCATAGATGTTATGAGAAGGACTCGTTTCACTTCCGTGCTCCCTGTCTCGTGAATGGGATGCCAGACCCCAAGGTTGAACTCCCACCAGATATCTGTTGTTGTTCAAAGACGTCGGTGACCGCCCAACGATCTTCTAGTACTTTTAGGTAGTAATAATGCGCAGGAACAAGATCCCCACTCTTATTGAGATGGTCTGGTACCCACATAAGCCGAACGACCGCTGGCTGGATAACTGGATTAACTGGTTGAGGCTGATGTGCTTTTGGATATCTACTCACCTCCTCAAGTGAGCTACGCGCCTGTTCAAGTTTGGTACCTTCTTCTCTTAACACGTGATCGTTGGGAGTTCCTTGAAGAGCTTCGGCTTTGATTGGCTCTTGAAATGGATTGAGCGAACGGCCGACCTGTGCACACCCGTTACAGAATGCGAGGGCGAGGAGTAGGGTCGTGGTATTTCGTATCGTATGATAAAATCTCATGTGCTTCCTTTTTAAAAACCTTTTCATCATCGCC
>JBMTVV010000271.1:0-3331 GCA_049451755.1 Bdellovibrionota bacterium | reverse complement strand
CTTCATTCGGATAGTCCGGCATGTGTAATCGTTCACCAGAAAACTCTTCAGGACTCCGCACATCTACGAGCTGACCTGCTTGTTGGAGATGAGAAAGCACTCCATCCCGAAACACCCGCTCACGAGAGTCATCTCGCGTCACAGCACCGTACGAAGTCTGTTGAAAGTGTGGAACCGCTCGAGTCAGCTCGCGCCCTTCCTGAACCCACTTCAGACGACCACCGTCCATGATTTTTACATTCGTATGACCGAATAATCCAAAGACCCACAGCGCGTAGCAAGCCCACCAATTATTCTTATCACCGTAAAATACGAGTGTCGTTTCAGGAGTAATTCCAATGCGAGATGCCAGTGATACGAACACTTCAGCATTGAGGTAATCGCGACGAACCGGGTCATTGAGATCGTGAATCCAATCCACTTCAACAGCATTTTCTATATGACCGCTTTTATACAACAGCTGGTCTTCATTGGACTCAATGAGTCGAACCGACGGGTTCTCAATATTTCTGGCAACCCATTCGGTAGAGACGAGCACTTCAGGGTGCACGTAACCGCGCTCTTCTATTAGAGACATCCTTTTCTCCTATATCAGTCTTTTCACTACGGGAGTTGTGTCGCGGCTAAGAGGCTTTCGCTACCCACGAGTTACACCAACCTCCATGAGCAACGAGTCCATCATTAAAGAGTGCACACTTGCCCCAGTCTCCCTCTTTCCCCTCAACCTTCATTCCTGATTGAACCAAGAGTTGACAGTTTTTACAGAACTGATTTTGCCCTGCATCACCGGCACGCTTCGGGAACTTTGTCGTATCAACTTTTGAGGCATCATGTAGGTAGCCCAACGCCGAAGCCATCGGATGATTCTCAGGAAGTGCCCCCAGTGACTGTGCATCTGCATACCGTGCTTTCAAAAGTGACTGCCCAGAGACTCGCTCAATTGCTGAAGCCACTGGAACTACCGCTAAAGCGGTCAAACTTTTTTGAATGAATGATCTTCTACTGCACGTCATGAATGCCTCCTTCCCCATTTTTGGTACTACCGATTCGCAAAGAGAGCTAGCCACGTATCTCCGAGCCCCGCTTTTCCTCACACGAAATGATTGAGTATGGTCGAACTTCGTGCTCGCACCTTGCAACCACCATAGTTCTACCATTATGGAAGAGGATAGCAACTTAATACATAAGAAAAATCAGGTGGTTATCAATTCAAACTCGCTCCTACCCGAGAGAACACCTTCATATGAATGACTCCAACACCCGGAAGTTACTCCAGACTTAAAATCATGAATAAATCCCATGGGAAAGCGTCAAATAGTCGTTTAGGATACCAGCCTGTTACACCACAGGCCTGTTGACCAAAGGATTGTTACACATGTTCGACTTCTCACCACTTGCTCCTTTGCTCCAGTGGAGAACCATCCCTCGCCATTGTCCTGCTACTACCAAACGGCACAGTGAGAATAACCTGTACAGTGAGCATAACCTGTACAGTGGTAAGCGAGAGTCTTCAGAAATTACTCCGCTCACGACTCACCGACTGCATCCCCTCTCTACCCTCACCCTCCTACTAGCTCTTTCTCTTGTAGTCTTCGGAGGCTCGCTCGCAAAACCGTGTCATGCAGAGCAAGGTGAACCGGCTCTTCAGCAAGCACAAAGTCTCTCCCGCGCTTTTGAGAGCGTTGCAAAGACGATTACCCCAGCGCTCGTGAACATTCGCGCTGTCTCAAAGCCAGTTACGTCCCAGAGATTACACGGCAGCGAAGGAGACTTGCCGCCTCTTCCACCCGGCGTTCCCGCACCTTTTCGAGATTTCTTTGAGCACTTTGGAAGACAACGACCGTTCAATGGCGATCCAACTCCACAACAAGGGCTCGGCTCGGGGGTAATCGTTGACTCTGATGGGCATATTCTCACGAACAATCATGTCGTCGAGAATGCCGATGAAGTTACAGTGCGGCTATCAGATGGGCGCTCCTTTGACGCAACTATTGTAGGAACGGATAAGCGGACAGATCTTGCTGTGATTAAGATTGACGCTCCACAACTCACACCGGCAGCTCTTGGAGATTCTGATATCTTAAAAATTGGAGAATGGGTCGTGGCTGCGGGCACACCGTTTGGGTTAGAAAACACCATTACCGCTGGGATTGTGAGTGCCAAAGGCCGGTCAATCTTAGGAGGTAGTGCGTATGAGGATTTCATACAGACAGATGCCGCTATCAATCCTGGAAATAGCGGTGGTCCACTCGCGAATCTCAATGGGGAAGTGATCGGCATCAATACCGCAATCTTCTCCCGTTCTGGTGGCTATATGGGAGTAGGATTCGCTATCCCGATTAATATGGCGCGCCGCATTATGAAAAGCCTGATCTCAGAGGGGAAAGTCGTTAGAGGATGGCTCGGTGTTGTTATTCAAGAGCTCTCGACCGAACTGGCTAATTCATTCCAGTATGATAGCACGAAAGGAGCCCTCATATCTGAAATTGCCGAAGATGGTCCTGCTGCAAAGGGCGACTTACAGCAAGGAGATATTATCACTGCGTTCAATGGCAAAGAGATTGCCTCAGTGAATGATCTCAGAAATATGGTAGCCGCTGAAAGACCGGGAACGAGAGTCCCCCTCACCGTTTTCCGTGACGGGAAACAAAAGCGAATTCATCTAAAACTCGGAGAGCTCCCAGGTGGCCTTGAGGCAACTCAAGGAGCACCAGAAGAGGAGGCAGAGACCCCCAATTACGAGTCATCCCTCGGCATTCACATTGAGCCGCTCTCTGAGCAAATGCGAGCAGAGCTCAAAGCCCGCACTCAAGAGGGAGTGGTAGTCACACGCGTGGATCCGAACAGCCCAGCCGCGGAAGCGAACGTACGCATAGGCGATATCGTAAAAAATATTGATGGAAAACGTGTCACCTCTCTCAAGGAATTTCAGGATCTACTCGAGAAGACGAACCTCACAAAGGGGATTAGACTACTTCTCGAAAGTGGAGGGATAGATCGATTCGTATTCATTCGAGAGAAGTAAATGAGACGACTCACCGACTCTCCCTTTTGGCTCATTCTGGCAGTCGTAGCCTATATACTGATCCCGCTGGATCTCATACCAGACTTCATCAGGCCATTAGGATTCTTGGATGACATTGTCATCTTCGGTCTTGGTGTCTGGCATCTGCTCCGAATAGCGAAAGAGTCCAAGGGTGAAAAGAGAGAGTCTTCCGATACAAGACCGCCCTCCCAAGCAATGACTGCAAAGGCACCACACGAAGTACTCGGCATCTCACAAGATGCGACTGATGCTGAGATTGAGCACGCCTACAAAGAGCAAATTAAG
>JBMTVV010000270.1:0-3336 GCA_049451755.1 Bdellovibrionota bacterium | reverse complement strand
TGTTTATTTGTTTTTTGGAGAGTTCTGATGAATGCGACTCCTGCTAAAGAGAGGTCTTCGTATTTCCTCTTTTCACGGTTTGCGGTCGGCCTTCTGGCTTTGACTTGTTTGAACGCATGCTCCTCTGGCCTTTCGTTTTATGGTTCTGCGAGCTCTTCGTCGCCCGCAGCAACGTCACTTTCAGGATTCGCCGTACAGGGCCCGATCATTGTCTCTCGGATGGAAGAAGATGGGCTCGGAGTTGAGGTTCGCGGTCACGAAGCGGCTACAGTACGCGAGGTGGACCTCGTCATTCGATCACAATCCGAAAGTCTGATCTACGAAATTGAGCGGCTATCGAACCCGGCTCGAGTCCAAGTTACACTTCCGGATCTCGATCTCGCTTCTGCACAGAAGAACGATGCAATGAGCCTCGATCCGTTGACTCTCCTGAAAGGGATTCAACTGAAGGATACTCCAGAAGGAGTTGTACTCGATGTTGCGCTCAGAGAGGAACCATCGGGAGCAATGAGCGAAATTACTTATGAATCTGAGCCTATCGCTGGAAACTTATACATACGGTTCAGTCAGGTAAGAGAGAGAGAGTCTGAGGCGCTCGCGGAGGCAACGATTGAGGATCTAACGACAACTGCTGTGGTGGCAGATGCTGCTGAGCCCCACATCCTGGCAGATGATGAGCCCCACATCGTGGCAGATGCTGCTGAGCCCAACATCCTGGCAGATGCTGAGCCCCACATCGTGACGCAAGTTGAAAGTCAGACAGTTGAGGTTGCAGCTGCTCACACAGATGCTGATGTGCTAAATGAGTCAGCTCCAGTGCCTCAGTTGAAGGAAGTTCGATTTGAACATCTTCCCGCTGTGGGGCAAGTTGTGGTCGCTGAAGTCGATGCTCCGGGAGTATTCTCTCTGAGCAAGACGGCTCCATCAGAGTATGTTCTTACCTTGGAAGGGGTTACACACGACTCGATGAAAATACGGGATCTCGTAAGTGCGCCTTCCCGCACTGCTGGAATCCGGTCTGTTCGAGTCGTCCAGGATGGACAAGACACTCTTTTGAGAGTGTTCGCAAATCCAGCGCTCCAGCTCGAAGCCATCACACGGAACGGTGCAATCCTTCTTCAGCCGATTGATACCTATCTTGCCTCACCGCCGAGTGAGGTTCGTGCTCAAGCAGAGATCGAAGAGGAGTCTGGAGAGGCGAGCGCTTCAGAGGTCGCCGCAAAGAAAGAGGTTACTCGTGAAACGGATGAGAATGAAGAGGCGGTATTAGAGGATGAGCTTTCCATGGATAATGCAGAGTCTTCTGACGCTGAAGAATCCTCTGATATGGCAGGTCTTGAGAGTGAGATCTCTGCTCTTCTCGATGAGGCTCCACGTTACTCGGGAAGAAAGATATCTCTCGATTTACAAGATACAGAGATTTCGAATGCGTTACGAATTATCGCAGAGGTTTCCGACCTTAACATTATAGCTAGTGATGATGTTGTGGGACAGGTCACGCTACGACTCGTTGATGTGCCGTGGGATCAAGCGCTCGATGTTATTCTCAAGACAAACGCTCTTGATAAGGTCCTTGAGGGGAACGTGATGCGTATCGCTCCGATCGGCAAGCTCCGTGATGAGCGTGAGGCGTTGAAGCAGGCACGGGAGGCAGAGGAAGGGCTAGAACCTCTTGTCGTGAAATACATTCGGGTTAGCTATGCGAAAGCCGCTGAATTACAGCCGCTCGTAGAAACAGTTCTCACTGAGCGTGGAACTGTCACCTTTGATGAGAGAACGAATCAGTTAATCATAAAGGATATTCGACGTGGTGTGAAAAACGTAGCTGAGCTTGTTGCTCGTCTTGATTTGAGGACGCCGCAGGTCCTGCTTGAGACACAGATTGTCGAAGCAAATCGGACGTTCTCTCGCTCCCTTGGTTCCGAGCTTGGATTTTCAATGGTTCAATCACCAGCAACAGGCAATCCAACAGGAGACAACTTCCCAAATGCGATTAGTATCGGAGGAAGCGTTGCTCCAGGAACTGATACAGGCTCATCCTTCCCAGCGACGATATCAGCTACAAGCGGGTCAGCCGTATCATTTTTGCTTGATAGTGCCGATGGAACTCGGTCGCTCGATTACCGCCTAACAGCTCTCGAGGATGAAGGCGCCATTCGAATTGTCAGTCGTCCTTCAGTGGCAACCACGAATAACCAACAGGCTGTCATAAAGAGCGTTGAGAAGGTTCGGGTGAAGACGCCAAGTGGAGGACTGTCTGTAGCAACTGGCTCTGGAGCCAATGCATTGGGTAACGGTGGTGTTGCTACTGAGACCATTGAAATTGGTATTATCCTTGAGGTTACCCCACAGGCATCGCCAGACTATTTTGTTCTACTCGACATTAACGCGAAGTCGAGCACCTTTGGAGCAGAGCGCGTTGATGATATTCCAACTGAGATTGAGCGTAGTGCGACCTCCTCAGTGCTCGTATCAAGCGGACAGACGTTTGCTATGGGGGGCATCTATAAGATTACCGACTCAGATAGCATATCCGGGGTTCCATTCTTAAAAGATATCCCATTCTTTGGGCACCTTTTCCGTCGACAGACGGTACGGAATGCTGATGAAGAGCTTATCTTCTTTATTACACCGCGAATCATCGAGGGAAGTTTTGATGACGCTGCGATGAAAGCAGCCTACTAGGATGAATAGCTTTGGTAATGGATCGATATTGTAAGAGGTTAAGAATGAAGAGAAAACTACGGCACGCACTAAGAGTGAGCCTCGTTGCCCTTATAGGAGTTACTGGTCTTGTTTCGTGTGGGGGAGTTGGAACAGACGGGAATAATAATCAGGGTGTGGTGTTCACTTTATTGGGATTTTACTCAGGGGCAGCTTCAGATTGTGGTCAGTTGCCAGATGATGTCAGTGGAATAACAGGGGTATCAGTGCCTTTATCCTCCTCTCAATCTGACGGAACACCATTCGCTGGCTCTGTCACTGTTGCTGTAGGGCTGCAGAATAATTTGTCTGGACAGGCCATGAGTGTTGACCGGCTTAACCTCGATTATTTCATTCCTGGAGCAGTCTCACAGCCACCATCCACCATTCGTCCGCTTCCGGTACTGTTAGGACCAGCTGTAGCGGAGTCAAACGAGAACACGGATGTTGGAGCAAATACCCCAGCGAATGCAGGTATTGGAGCAAATGGCTCAGGTAATAGTGTTGATACTTCCCTTCCACCAGGAGCATTTGCAGGGACCGGTTCGTGTAGCATTGCGGAGTTCGGACTTATTCCCACCCAGATAAGGAGTTGGATTAGCCTGAATCGAACGTCATTGCCCGAGGCCCCAT
>JBMTVV010000269.1:0-3353 GCA_049451755.1 Bdellovibrionota bacterium | reverse complement strand
CGTCGTATCCTACATGCAGCGGATGCCACGGGGTATGAGATTCAACGCGCACTCCTTGAGGCAGCAAACAATCATCCAAATATCGAGCTCCTTCAAAACCGGTTTGCTGTTGACATTATTACCACCCACAAATTGTGTGTAGATCGTTCGGAGCCGAACAGAGCGCTCGGAGTATATGTTCTTGAGGAAGATGAGACCATTCAGCCGTACATGGCAAAACGAATTCTCATGGCGACCGGTGGTGCCGGAAAGGTGTATCTCTATACATCAAATCCGGATGTGGCAACGGGTGATGGACTTGCCATGTGTTACCGCGCGGGAGTTCCCGTTGCGAACATGGAGTTTTTTCAGTTTCATCCAACGTGCCTCTATCACCCTGAGGCGAAGAATTTTCTCATTACCGAAGCGATGCGTGGTGAGGGAGCACAGATTACTCGATTAAACGGTGAGCGTTTTCTCAAGAAATACGATGAGCGAGGAGAGCTCGCTCCACGAGATGTCGTTGCACGAGCCATCGATGCGGAGATGAAGCGCTATGGGGAAGAGCATGTCCTGCTCGATATCTCGCACAAGGGAGCTGAGTTTGTTCAAGAGAAGTTCCCGACGATCTATGCACGGTGTCTTGAGTTCGGTTTTGATATCTCCCGGGAGCCCGTTCCGGTTGTTCCGGCTGCACACTACTGTTGTGGTGGGGTGATTACGAATGAAGATGGCGTAACAAATATTCAGAATCTCTATGCGGCAGGTGAAGTCGCCTGTACGGGTCTTCACGGTGCTAATCGGCTTGCTTCAAACTCACTCCTTGAAGGGCTAGTGCTGGGGACTCGAGCAGCAAAGCACAGTATGGTAGGGATTCGCGAGGCTCCAACTCCAGAGGCTGGGCCGGTGTGGGATACAGGACGAGCCACTGATAGTGATGAGCAAGTTGTCATCCTCCAGAACTGGGATGAGATTCGGCGGATGATGTGGAACTATGTTGGGATCGTTCGTTCGACAAAACGTTTGGAGCGAGCACTCCGTCGCAATCAACTCATACGGACTGAGATCGATAAGTACTACTGGGATTTCTTTGTGACGTCCGATCTCCTTGAGCTGAGGAACTTAAGTATTGTGGCTGATCTCGTCATCCGTTCAGCGCTCTTACGGAAAGAGAGCCGGGGATTACACTACATGATTGATTTCCCGGAAAAAGACGAGAGCTTCAAGCGGCATACCCTCATTGATGGGGTGTTTCAGGTAGAGTAGCAGGAGAAGGAGAGGAGCAGTGGAAGATCTCATAGGGACATCGATACGATTTTGTGATGGATCACTATCGATTCTTGACCAGCAGCGACTACCGCAAGAAGAGGTATGGGTCCGATGTGATGATCTTGAGCAGATGGTCTCAGTTATTCAACTCCTGAAAGTAAGAGGCGCTCCTGCTATTGCCGTTGCTGCATCGCTCTTTGTGGCAAGCCTTGCTCTAAGAGGTGTTGAGAAAGAAGAGTTACAAGAGGCTATTCGTCGGCTGCGAGCAGCACGACCCACCGCGGTAAATCTGATGCATGCCATGGATCAGTTGTATGCTGTTACCGAAGAAGAATCTCCTGCGTGGCGTGAGCACGTTGTCGCTTCAGCGCGACAGGTGTTTCAAGAAGATGTGGCTCTCTGTAATCGGATTGCACAGCACGGAGTGCCGCTTCTTAAGGGAATGACGAATATCCTTACGCACTGTAATACGGGGAGTCTTGCCACTGCAGGGTGTGGTACGGCGCTTGGGATTATTACTACGGCGACGGCTCAGTCGCAGACACCGCTCCACGTCTGGGTCGATGAAACACGACCGCTCCTCCAAGGGGCCCGACTGACAGCGTGGGAGCTTGCGCGGTCCGGTATTTCGCACGCTCTCATCTGTGACAGTATGGCGGGGAGCTTGATGGCAGCAGGAAGGGTTGACGCTGTCCTCGTTGGTGCTGATCGAATTGCGAGAAACGGAGATTTTGCGAATAAGATCGGGACGTACACCCTTGCTGTTTTAGCGCACCACCATAGAATTCCATTTTATGTAGCAGCTCCGCACACCACAGTGGATGAGGGGTGCGTAAGTGGAGACGATATTCCTATTGAGCAGAGAGCCGCGGATGAGGTACGTGGGTTCGTTCACACTGAGAGATCGTTTTCTTGGAGTCCTCAGGAAGCGCCGGTCCACAATCCAGCCTTTGATGTCACCCCAGCTAGCCTTGTTACTGGGTGGATCCTCGATTCGGGAGTACGCACTCTGCAAGACTGGTAAGAGAAAGGAGCTCTTCCGGATAATCATTCTGAATAATCCTCCGAGAAGAGCTCGAGAACTCTCCTCACGTAAAGGATGAGATTAAATTTCTCTACGCCCTTAATGACTCTGAGGCTGAGTGCCTAATGGAGGCTTGTTGGGAGATCCAAAACGAAAGGAAGCTTCCAAGGCGCTATCGGGGGCACTTTGAGGCTGAACTCTGAGTCTACGTGTTGTGTGGCTTACAAATCTGACTGATTTTTCCCAAGAGAATTCAGAATACAGCGCACTTAATCAATAATATCAATCAGTTGTCATTCTGATTTTACGTCGGGAAACTATTTTAGACTCTTTATGGTTATATCGTACGCGTGGACTCATCTTTGGGGGCAAGTAGTATGAACTCATTACCTAAGATAAGAGACGAGCATTGCAATGAATATGAACACTACCTTATCATTGCCAAACGCTATGCCAAGAAATTCTCTTCACGTTCCTTCCATTCGGCAGAATTAAGGGAAGAGCTTTTCTCGATAGGTACTATTGCTTTCTTAGAGGCCTATGAACGCTATAAAGACTTGTCTGAGGTCCATCGTATCAGAGCCCTTTCTCTACGCATTAGAGGAGCGATGCTTGACTATCTCCAAAAGCTAACGAAAGAGCCCTTAAGAGCCACCCTTCGTTTTGAAGCATCAGATGTTCCTTCTAGTCGACGGGATAGCAATCCAGAGTATCAGCATATCCTCTCAGAGATCAGGAAGAAGCTAGAGAGGGGCTATAACGACCTCACCCACCAAGAGTGCTTTATTCTAAAAAGTTTCTTGTCAGGCGAAATAACGGAGGAGATACGAACTCTTTCAGCCTCTAATCGAACAAAGATAAAGCAAAAAGCATTTAAGACCTTAAGAAAATACTTGTCTCATCATTACTCTCAGAAAGAGCTTCTTTTACTACTCGCCGAGTGAGCAGCTTGACGTATCCCTCGGGTATCTAGTGAGCTCAATATCTTGATTAATCCAACAAGCTGGCAACGTATGAAGAAAAATATCCTTCATATCTTTTCTGGAGCTCTGGGCGCTTCCAGTCGTTCCCTGTAATTTTT
>JBMTVV010000268.1:0-3364 GCA_049451755.1 Bdellovibrionota bacterium | reverse complement strand
GGATCGGTGGTTTTCCTACTGGGGTCACGACACACATGTTAATGAGTTCACTACTCGGAAAATCCGGAAAAAGACGGCGCTCAAGAATCTCTTCCTGCTCGGCCGTAAGGTGCTGATAGAGGTTTTCCGAAAGGAGGTAGAATTGCGCTCTCTGACCTCCATCGCTCTCCGTTCGCGCTTCTTCCATCGGAAGCTCAAATAGGTAGTATGCACGAAGGAGTGGATTTTGCTGACCTATTCGAAATCGCCTCGTCTGACCCGATTGATCATGCATTGTAAGAGTATAATCAGTCAGAGCATGCGACGGATGCACACTATCAAGACGCTCTTCCCGCTCGGTATATTTCGGGAGCCCAGTATGCTTCGGGAGGGCAGCAAGCTCCTGAGAAACAACATCAAGCCACCTTTGAGATACGGTTAAATCAGGATAGTCACTGAGCCGAGGACACGGCATCTGCTCCTCGCAGTTCCAGAGCAACTGCCAACGTAGACCCTTCGAGGAATGGGCAAGAGAAAGGGATTGTAGTGAGGCCATACTCGGGACAGATTCTTCTTGACCAGAATAGATGAAGGCAAACCACATACCGACAAGAAGTATGCATATAGACAGGGCTCGAAATTTCATAGGCTATTCCCTCTCTTCGGAGTGAATTATATGGCGGATGACTTGGAAATAGAATGCTTCCGGTAGCTACGCACTGCGTTCCGTCTGCGACTCCATAGCACAAAGATTCCTGTCAGCATTAAGCTCTCTATCATGAAGATAAAAAGCCAGATGACTATTCGACGCATCTCGTCCGTCATGACGGTACTCGAGGTGGACGTAGTGGTACTAGAGAGTGACGCCGATCCGAGTACTTCTTCCGTGATAATTCCTCCTCCCCACAGTACTGCACCTCTTACGAGCTCCCTGTTGAAGGCTTGGTCGATAAACTGATTCGTGAGCCAGGAGCCATCACCATAGAGCTGCAGCCGCGCCCCGTTCTGTAATGAACAATACACACCTAGCTCAAGCGAAGAACCTCGATTGGAGAGCTCTCCGGTCGTTTGGTATCGTAATACGCTCTTTCGCTCCTTCGCTCTAGCACTTCGCGGTCCACTCAAAACGAGAGGATACGCTCGGGAAAGGAGTAGGGATGCCTCACCACTCAGAAAAGAGGTGATTGGGTGTCGAGGATAGAGCCGCACAGGAATATCTGCACTATATTGCTGCTCTCCCGCAGGAGTCTTTAACACTCTTACCGCTGAAGAAGGGAGTATTTGTAGCCCCTCTCGCTGAAAGACCCTCGGTAGGTTTTGACCCCCCTCGAATGTCCCGAGAATGCTCCCTCCCTGATCGACGAACTCTTCGAGATAACGCTCTTCTTCTCCGGTAAAAGGCTTTTGAGGAGAGAGCAACATCAAGAGCGCGTTCCCATCACTCGCAAGGGCGCCTTCTGAAAGTACGTGAGGAGTAACAGTAGCCCCTTCCTCCTCTAGTAGTTGCGCAAGTCGTACCCCACCCTCCGGGGCGATACTACGAAGATCAAGCTCCCCGTGTCCCACAGAAAAATGGACATGTAGCGGTTTGCTTTGGTTCATTCTCGTAATAGCCGCGGCAACTATTTTTTCGCTGACTTCCTTGAGTCGTAGAGAGGGAGAACCCTCTTTCGCTATGACTACTCGTACACCCGGAGTGATGTTAAGGCGCTCGATAAGCTCTATATCATAGACCGGATCAATCTTCCTCAAGGAGAGGAGCTTTGAGCCTTCAGAAAAACGTTCAAGGATTCGAGTGTCGGCTCTCACTGCAGTCGTCTCACCCAGATCTACCTGATAGAGCTCGATAGGAGCGGTTAATTCTGTAAGGAGTCGCTTTGTCCCAGGAGAGAGCGAGTACTGAGTGCCTTCGGAGAGATCAAGTTCTACCTCAATCCAACGAGAACACAATATCGTTCCAACGATGAGAATAGTGAGTGTGACGAAGAGGGGACTATATCGGCATAGCTGCTTCCATACAGAATCAGTAGCGCTGAGTAGAACGGCGCGCCCTCTGACCCTTTTAGCAGCAATCATGAGAATAAAACTAGCGATCAATGCCCCAATGAAGAGGTGAATCATTCCGAGGTATTGCGAAGCGCTACCCTGACGAGAATCCACGGAGAAAAAGGCACCCGCGGCAACTGACACAACCACTAGTATGAGGACGACAAATCGCTTCTCTTTCATAGGAATATCTCGCTACGCTCGTTCTCGACTCTCATGTGTTAGAAAACCGCTCACCCCAAGGAATACGACGGTGCCCACAAGAAAAAAGAGCACGTGAGATATGGACAAGTACCCTCGGAAGATTCCTTCTGTATACGTCACTGGAGATAGCCCCTCGATGACAACACCAACCTCTCCTCCGAATTGATGCCCGAGAGCTGGGAAAAAGTAGAGGCCGAATAAGATTGTCAAATGCACAAGTGCAAGTGATAGCGGAGAAACAAGGAGATGCATTCCGGCGAATCCGATAGCTACATAGAGCGCTGTAACCAAGACGAGTCCGATGAATCCGACAATTCCGATGAGGAGTGAGAGCTTCGTTAGAAAGAGAATCGTCAAAATGGGTATTACCGCTAAGAATATGAGCGTTGAAAGGGTGAGTAGTACAGCAAAGAACCGCCCTAAAACGAGCTCGCTCGTACTTAAAGGAAGGGCATAAAAAAATGATGAAAGACTACGGCCTCGCTCCTCATTCTGAATGCGCAAAACGAATAACGGAACAAGCGCGACCAAGAGAAACCCAACTGTCTCCAAGTAGGGCTCTACAATGATATGGCGAATTGAAGGGAAAGAGGCTTCGGAGAGGAAGCCTGCTCGGTACTGCTCTACCTGCTGTTGATAAGAGTTCGCATAGGTAAAAAAGAAGTAACCGCAGGTTATCAATAGTGCCGAACCGCAGACGTACGTAGTTGAGGTGCGCCACCAAAGGGCAAGATCCTTTCCAAAGAGCATCTTCATGCAACTACTCCTGATACCACCTGCATTTCATCATCGTGGACAGCACCATCATTGATAGAAAAATACCCCTCCACAGCCTGCCAATCCTCGAGAGAGCTAACTCGCTCATCCGCAACAAGCCGTCCTCCCTCCATAATAAGGATACGATTACAGAGAAGCTGCAGCTCACTCATGAGATGAGAGCTCAGGAGAACTATTCGGTCTCTTGCAGAGTCAGCAATCACTCTCCGAAACTCGCCTAATTGCTTCGGATCAAGGCCATTGAACGGCTCATCGAGCAAGAGGACTCTCGGCTCGTGGACAACCGCGGCGAGAAATGAGAGTCGCTGTTGCTCACCATTCGACAACTCATCACAAAATGCTCGCTTCAGAGATGAGA
>JBMTVV010000267.1:0-3364 GCA_049451755.1 Bdellovibrionota bacterium | reverse complement strand
CCGGGGATGTGCGGAAATTATCAGTATCTCTCATAGAGCCTGATTCTCGAATGTACGATGTCTATGGTGAGAAGGTGGCCATTGGAGATCTCTCACTCGTTGATCTCCTCCTTGGAGATGCAGGATTTCTCACAGGGGTGAACCTTTATCTGGCGCCAACAGTATCCGAGGAGGATATTCGTGAGCACCTCGTGAGCATCCTTCCACAGAGTGTACTCCTTACAACTCCTGCATTGCGTTCAGATCATCTCGCAAAAACAAGTGAAGCGCTCCGTATTAATTTAGTATTCCTCTCGGCCCTCTCTTTATTTGTAGCAGTGTTATTCGGATTTCAGATTGTAAGCCTGTTGCTCTTAAGACGCCGGCGAGATGTGGCAACGCTCGTATCGGTAGGGGCTTCTCCCTCAGTGCTCTCTCGTCTTGTTATGGGTGAGGCGCTTACCCTTGGACTTCTCGGAGGTGCACTGGGTGGTATCGGCGGGCACCTCTTGGGTGAATATACGGTCAGGGCCGTACGTGGTACCGTTAATACTCTTTACCTGCAACTCACGTCGGAGGGCTTTGCTCCAGATCTCTTTCCCTTTTTTGAGGGAGTCGCTGTTGGGGCATTCATAGGAATTCTCTCTGGATTTTTCCCGGCCTTGACCGTGCAAAGACGAGCACCGCTTTCTTACTTCTCCCGTGAGCACTCTGCGCAACGACTCTCTTTACACCCAAAGGTCGCAGCAGGAATGGCTCTCGTTTTTGTGGTGATAGCCTACGGAACATCAGAAGAGTTTTTTATGCGTGGTGGAAAGTTGTTGCCATTTCTCTCTCCAACAGCCTTGAGTACGGCCATTCTACTGATTGCTCCTCTTTTGCTTCTTGGCCTCTTTTCAAGAATACAGAGCATCTTTCATCTCCTGACATCCGCAACGCAGATTGGGCTACAAAATATTAAGATGAGACTTGGAGATTCTGCCCTTGCTGTTGGAGCACTGGCTGTTACCTTTGGCCTCTTAATAGGCGTCTCAACGATGGTTTCAAGTTTTAGAGTAACCTTCAATGGATGGCTTCAGACGGTACTCGCAGCAGATCTCTTTCTTACCCCAACCGTTGGGCCACAGACTTCACCGAGTACCTTGCATGCTGCAGTGAAACTGATGCGTGAGAATGGTCTTACGGAAGGAGTGCAATCAGGACGACAACTCAGCTACATCTATGATGGAGCCCAAATATTTATTCGTAGTATTGATGCTCCATTAGCACATCGCATGAATACCCTCGTGAGCCTTGGAGATCGTGAGCTTCAATGGCAGATATTCGAATCTGGGAGCGGAGTTGTCGTATCCGAGAGTTTCTCACGGAAATTAGGTGTCACCACGGGCGACACGATTACGCTCATGGGTCGCGATGAACAGCATCTCTTTGAAGTAGCTGGCGTTATGCAAGACTTTTCATCAGATCTTGGTGCTATCCTCATGGATCAGGAGCGATATGAATCGGTCTTCGGCGATGCGGGAGTCTTTACCGGCATTTCGGTATTCCTTCGTGATACGGGCAAAGCTGAAGAATTCCATGACTTTCTAGAGAGTCACTTTCCAGATGTATTTCAAGTGACAGACCGGGAAGGGCTGAGAGAGACGGCACTGAAAATTTTCGATGGAACATTTGCGATTACCTACGTGTTGCAGCTGATAACAACAGTGATTGCCTCACTCTTCCTTATCCTCCTTCTTATTACATCAGTGCTTGATGCAAGGAGTGAACAATTAACACTTCGAAGCATAGGCTCTCCGTTTTCGTTTTTACGGCGGGTGCTTATCAGTGAGTCCGTTGCGATTGTTGCCTCAGCAGCTCTACTCGGAGCACTCTTTGGGCTACTTCTCTCGTGTCTCTTAGTCTATCGGGTGAATATCGTCTTCTTCGGATGGACGGTTGCATTTGTCTTCCCTTGGGCGCTCCTGGGCACGTTTCTTTCTGGTGTGTTTGTAATGGCAGTCGTTGTCCCCGCGATTGTTGCGCACTATACCTTGCGGGACATTCCAGTGGAGGTATTGCGATATGAATAGGTATCGATGTAGCTCTCTACTGAGTATTGCTGTGATAGTAGTATTCCTCGTGTGTGCGAGCAGTGGCCGCTGTGATTTTTTACAGGTATCACCAGAGCGAACCTTTTCCTTTCCTCGGGATCACGGTGCGCATGAGGAGTATCCCATCGAGTGGTGGTATTTTACCGGACATCTGAGTGCCAAAAACAAAGATGTGGAAGTGGCGTCACGTACTTTTGGCTTTGAGTTAACCTTTTTTCGGGTAGGTATTAATCAAGAGCAGAACGCTCAAGCAACCCCGTGGCATGTCAGCTCCTTGTACTTAGCACATGCGGCGATTACAGATGATCAGAACCAGAAATTTCTCTTTGAGAAGATTCGTGTTCGTCCTGATTTTCATCAGGCTGGAGCAAGTCAGGAACGACTAGAGGTGTGGGCTAAGGACTGGCGGGTAGAGCAGGGAAGAGATGGAGCAAACGACACTACTATTCATCTTGAAGTTAATGCGAAGGATACTACTACGAATGAACGCTTCTCATTCTCCCTTACCCTCAATCCAAGAAAGCCTCCGATACTGCAAGGGAAAGATGGCTATAGTCAGAAGGGTGAGCGCTCTGGCGATGCTTCTTACTATGTGTCGTTTACCCGTCTCGAAGGGCAGGGAGAAGTGGTGATGGGCGAGGAGCCGATTCCGGTAACTGCCTCAGCATGGATGGACCATGAAGTTCTATCTTCTGAGCCAAATAGCGGTGAGGTCGGATGGGATTGGTTTTCGATTCAGTTAGAAAATAACTGGGAGTGTATGTTGTATGATCTGAAAAGAGGAAATCCGTTAGCGAGGACGGAATATTCGTCCGGTTCTTGTGTGAGCCCCGATGGTGAGAAGATTGCACTATCCTCATCTGACTTCGTGATTCGTCATAATCGCACCTGGCGAAGTAAAGAGAGTGGCATCGAATATCCAGCAGGATGGGAGGTATCGATTCCAAAGGTGGGGCTTGATGTGCGCATCACCCCGACTGTGCCCCAGCAAGAGCTTCTCTCTAAGGGAGGTGGTGAGAGGAGTTACTGGGAAGGGAGGTGCCTTGTGAAGGGCCGATTTGGTTCCGAGGCGCAGGAGGGTGCGGCATACGTTGAGTTAGTTGGTTATAACCGTTGATGTTTTTCTTCATTCAGGGGCATCTTCGGTGTCGACCTTTTCGTCGAATCTTTCTAAAATCAGCATATGAGAACTCTATCCCGTTTTTCCCTTACATGTGCCCGCCTCATCTCTTTTGTGCTTTTCCCCGTGTTGCTGCTCGCCCAGAGTGATGAATGCTCAGTAGATACTCCTG
>JBMTVV010000266.1:0-3369 GCA_049451755.1 Bdellovibrionota bacterium | reverse complement strand
ACTTTGGTCACTGCTTAAGCCAGAAGCTACTAGCTCCCTCACTGCACGGGCATACTTTCAGAATACGGGAGCAGAGGCTACTACCTCAGCAGTGGAACCCACCCAAGTAAAAAAGAATAAAGCTCATTTCTCCTCACCAAAGAAAACCAAGTCATCACGAAGGTCACGTCGTAGCCGAAAACGACTACTCGTATTCCTCGTAGTCATCATCGGTCTTCTCTGTGGCATCGCACTTTTTGCAGGAGGTCACTTCAAATCAATCATGAACTTCAATAGTTCGGGCACTTCATCAATAGATGCTCCCACTGAAACTGATGTGCAGAACTCGCAACCGAATCTCTTACAAGGAGTCGACGAGCCTCTCATCTCATTTCCGAATATTCCGTCTGGTCTCTATGCTGGACATCTCGAATTTCCAGCGTCTGGATCAAAAACACCATTTTCGATTATTGCGCTTGAGGGCGCTTCTCAGCTCATTATCTCTATCGGCGTTCACGGATTTCATCCGGTCGTCGTCGATCTCAACCATGCATCTTTCGAGAATAATTCTTTCAACCTTGTTTCACAGGGGATGATTCTCACTATCTCTGGACGGGTTGAAAATGGTGCTCTCACCGGAGAATTAAAAAATGAAATCACTGGTGAACAAGCGTACTGGAGGGCTCAGCCATGAAGACAACAAGAAATGGTATGGCACAGAAGCTCTGGGTATGGATCGTATTTGCTCTTATCGTGGGATACTCCGGACAAGCTTTTGCTGAACCATACCGATTTATACACGACATGAGACAGCTGCAACTTGGAACCTATGGCACTGAAATAAAACTTCAGGTCACCGTTCAGGGGCTAAAAACAACTCCATCAATCCTCGATGTTGAAATTGTCAGAGATGGTGAGTTACTTCATGCCGTTGCTGAAGACGTCTCGTTTAATGTGTACGATGAGCCTGTCTTTTCCGTTTCAATCGCAAGTCCAAGGGCTGGACTCGTGTACCGATTCTCATTTCAAGATTCGAGTGGAAAAATATGGCGGTCAAAATACTTCTGGAAACTTCAGAATTGCCAAGAAACTGAACAAGAGCTTCACATTACAAATGAAACAGCGGAATCCCATACCGTTTCCCCCGAGGTACTACAGGCAGCTCGAGGTGCGAATCTTTTAGAAGATAAGCTCAAGAGTATGGAACACGCAAAAAAACGACTTGGGCAACTGCAAGCGATGATACAGAAGGGGGCATCATGAGATCCGCTCTAATCCTGATAAGCTTGTTTTTCTTCCTATTTGAACAAGATGTACAAGCGCAAACACAGACGAGAGTATTCATTCCGCATGTTCAAACTGTTCAGTCTGCAAAAGGTCTCATACATTCTATCGATAAAGTAGTAGAGGTCTCAGCTACGCCGACGTTCAATAGCGCACTTGGCGGAGTCTTGCTCGAGTTTTCTATTCCAGCAGGTATTGACCCCACAACAAGCTTCGTCTCAGGAATTGTAACCGATGAAAATAATCAGATTTCGATGAGTCCGCTCAATATCACTGATCTGACGAATCCCCGAGCCATTGTTGACCTGTGTCAACCAAAGGCACCCGAAGGGATACGGGTCGAGCATGAAGCAGCATATAGAAAACTGATCACGATTAGAGAAAAACGACTCGAGTTGGAAAGGAAAAGCCTACAGGATACTTTCTCGACCGACTTCTTTCAACGTTTGCAACAACTTGAAAGTGGCTTTCATCTACAAGCATCTCCTCCCCTTTCCCTCGAGCTCGCTCCGGAAGAACTTGCAGAAAGGCTCGATATACTCTTTCATACCATCCACCGATATGAAGAGCACAAGAAACGAGGAACCTAGTCAACTACTCACTACCCCGCTGTATACTCCGAACAGTGAGCTTGCTCGTATTGATAGAGCGCTCTTTAGCGAAAAACACCGCATCTCGGTAACGGGTACTTCTCAGACACTGTTTACATTTCTTTCATCTGCGTTACCGCACATTGAACCGGCAACGTGGCCCATGAGAGCCGAGTTTGGTGGATTGTACGTCAATGGTCGCCGAACAAGTTCAGACCAAGCGCTACCAGACCGTGCTGTTATTGAATACTATGAGCCTCGTTACGACTATACAAAGCCCGAATACTTTTATCCCCAATTCACACCAGACCTGATCGTATACGAGGACGAGTACATGGCTGTACTCTTTAAACCCGCCGGCCTTCCGACACATCCAAATAAGGAGCAGACTACGTACTCGCTAAGAACCTACGCAGAGAGGCACTATAAGCGAAGTGTTCACCTGCCATCCCGACTTGACACTGGGACAGCCGGACTTGTTCCGATGAGTATCAACCTGAAAATGCATCAGCCCTTACAAAGACTCTTCGAACGGAGACTCGTGAAGAAACGCTACCTCTGTGCTATCGAGGGCGATGCATTCAATACTCCGCTCCGAATTGACTGCGGTATCGGACGGAGTACCCTTCATTCTGTGCTGCGAGAAGCGCGGAATGACACCTCGCACCGTGCTATCACCGAGATTACCCCGGTACAAAAGACAGAGGGAGCAAAGACCGATCACGTATTTTTGCTCGCAGCTCCAATTACAGGGCGTACACACCAGATTCGAGTTCATTGCGCCTCATTTCTCGGCCCGATAGTGGGAGATCACTTTTATGGTGGGCCTCAAGCCAGTGAATTACACCTCATGTGTATTGAGCTTTCCTTCTTCCATCCGTTCCGCAAGGAAGAGACAACAGTACGCGTCCCTACCCAACTCATTCCGCAATGGGCACGCTCAGCAGCACTGTAACACCGTTCAGCCTTCCAAAATAAAGTGAATTGTTAGGATCTTAAGAGGCTCGAGCTGAGAATTGTAGCAGATGCGCAGCCGTGATATATCTTCACTCCGACAGAACGGGGCTTCGTTCTGTAAAAGCCATGAAAAACAACAGGGGAGAAGACAATGTCGAGTGAGAAAAAGGACCTCATCGTTCTCGGCTCAGGACCAGGTGGATACGTTGCAGCTATCAGGGCATCACAACTTGGAAGAACAGTTTCTATTGTGGAGAAGGAAGATCTCGGTGGAGTCTGCCTTAATTGGGGGTGTATACCGTCAAAATCACTACTGAAAGCCGCTCAGCTCTACCACGACATGAGCCATGCGAAAGATTTTGGTTTCTCGACATCTGACATCAAAATTGACTTCCCTCAGGTCATCACCCGCTCACGGGAAGTAGCAGGTAAGCTTTCAAGTGGTGTCAGCTACCTGATGAAAAAAAATAACATTGAAGTCATCAAAGGAACAGGGACTCTGGATAGCGGCAATCGCCTCCATGTTCGTGATGCTGCTGGACGAAATACCACATACGAA
>JBMTVV010000265.1:0-3375 GCA_049451755.1 Bdellovibrionota bacterium | reverse complement strand
ACGCGAGGCGCTAGACTATTTTCGTCGCTACCAAGAGGCAATGGAGGTTTTTGGGGAAGCAGTCCCCCACTGGTCCTCTGCTGAGTCGATTATTGCTCATCATCCCGGAGAGCAGACGCCGATGTGTGTTTCGATAAAGCTTTCGGCTCTCTATTCCCAATGCTATGCCCTTAACTTCACAAAGAGTGTCGATGTTCTTACAGAACGGCTCTCAGCACTTGTCCGCATAGCAAGGGAGAAACATATTCAAGTCTATTGCGATGCAGAAGATACAGGCCACAATCCCATAATCTATGCCGTATTTCGCAACGTTTTTGGTAGTGCTGAATTTCGAAGCTATCCCTATCCGGGAATCGTCATCCAGGCATACGCAAGAGATTCATTCCAGCTCGCAGAAAACATGCTCAGTTTTGCGCATGAACGTGGATCACCAATTGCGGTTCGACTCGTGAAAGGAGCTTACTGGGATTCGGAAACGGTCTCATGCTCTCAGAAAAATTGGGACAATCCACTCTTCACGAGAAAAGCGGACTCTGATGCTAACTTCGAACGGATTGCTGAGCTCTTACTTGATAACACCGACGTGTGCCTTCCCGCTTTCGGCTCACACAACATTCGCTCACTCGCTCACGCCTGTACGTATGCGAAGCTACGAGGACTCACCACCACACAGTATGAGCTGCAAATGCTCTATGGTATGGCAGAACCTATTGCGAAGACCTTTCAACGAAGTGGGCACCTAGTCAGACTCTACGTTCCGCTCGGTGAACTCATTCCAGGAATGGGCTACCTCGTACGCCGGCTCCTTGAGAACACCTCAAATGAGTCGTTCCTACGTCACACCTTCTTCGATAAGCGTGGCATAGACATCCTACTGCAGGCACCAACTGATTCTTACCAACAAGGAGATACCCCATGTCAGTAAACGATTTTCGCAATGAACCCGTACTGGATTTCTCTCTCCCCGAGGAGGCCTCTCGCTTTCAGAAGGCGCTTGAGTCCGTTCGAGGGAGAGCCCAACGAGGTGAATTACGAGCGGTGCCTCTCATCGGAGGAAAAGAGCAGCTTGAAGGGACTACGGTTACGAGTAGCCTCAATCCCTCGTACTCGACAGAGGCGTTAGGCGAGGTTCACTTTGCTTCAATGGCACACGCTGCAGATGCCCTTACAGTGCTTACAGAAGGACAACACGAGTGGGCTCATACAAGATTTGAGTATCGAGCAGAGCTACTCAGAAAACTCGCGAATCTTATGCGGGCTGAGCGGCGTGAGTTGGCAGCTCTCATGGTATTAGAAGCTGGCAAGCCTTGGGGAGAAGCCGATGCAGATGTGTGCGAAGCAATTGATTTTTGCGACTACTACGCTGAACTTGCTTGTGAGATGAGTGCACCACAACACCTCATGCCATTCCTCAATGGAGAGACAAATCACTACTCCTACGCGCCACGTGGAGTATCGGTTGTTATATCACCATGGAACTTCCCCCTCGCAATCGCAGCGGGAATGACCGTTGCTTCACTCGTATGTGGCAATACTACTGTACTAAAGCCGGCAGAACAGACCTCGCTTATTGGAGCAGAACTCGCTCGCCTCATCTATCAAGCTGGGATTCCACACTCGGCATTTGCATTCCTTCCAGGAATTGGGGAAGAGGTTGGTGCCTACCTCGTAAAACACGAGGATGTCCACCTTGTCTGCTTCACTGGATCACGACCGGTAGGACTCGAGATTCTCAGACACACCTCAGAGATTACTCCTGGTCAGCGTCACGTAAAGAAAGTCATCCTTGAATTGGGCGGAAAGAACGCAATCATTGTTGATGAAGACGCGGACTTCGATGAAGCAGTTAAAGGCGTTCTCTACTCAGCATTTGGTTTCGCTGGGCAGAAATGCTCTGCATGCTCTCGAGTAATCGTTTTACAAGATGCCTATGAGCGATTCACCGAACGACTCATTGAAGCTGCACATGATCTGATCGTCGCACCAGCTGAGCAACCACAAGCATTCTTAGGACCACTCATTGATGCCGAAAGTCAAACCCGCGTCCGAAGACTGATCGAGGAACGCAAATCACACCTCACGGTAGGATGCCAGGGAGAGTGTCCAGACACTGGCTTCTTTGCTCCAGTTACCATTTTTCGTGACGTACCGACCACAGATCCTCTGTGGCGAGAGGAAGCGTTTGCGCCCGTCCTGTGTATCCGGTCAGCTGAGACATTTCAGCAAGCAATCGCTATGGCAAACGATTCCGATTACGCCCTTACAGGTGGTGTCTACAGTCGAAGCCCATCGAATCTCGCGATCGCCCGTGCTGAGTTTCAAGTTGGAAATCTCTACATAAACCGAGGAATTACAGGAGCAATAGTAGGACGACAGCCCTTTGGAGGATTTCGCCTTTCTGGGATTGGCTCGAAAGCAGGGGGGCCTGACTACCTGCTACAATTCGTTGAGCCACGGACTATCACTGAAAACACCATGCGAAAGGGATTTACTCCGGAACTTGCTGAATAGCGCTTGTGTATAAGAGATGCCTATATGCTCTGACGACAATGCTTGTATTACTCGAGGTTTGGCATCGCTGAAACTTAATAGTTACGACACGTTCGTCGTGTATGTCAGTTAACAATTTGATATCACTAGGCATATATGGGCTCTCCTGACGTGTACCGAGGGTTATCAAAATTTCTCATCTGAGAACTCCTCCTAAAGATCTTTCGTACTTTGGTCGACCTAAAATTGAGAAGAGTTTCGATTGGTTGCGGCAACTCTGCGAACAATCAAAAGATACGCAATAAAGACCTTCATGAGTGATAAGAAATCCCAAAGTGCTGGGGGACAAAATCCAATGGGCGAGCCGCGCATTGAGCAGTCGACTGCATTTGTATCTGAGGAGCTGACGAAGCTCCTTGGCAGCATTGCTCATGGAGAAGACTCCAAGGAGATTTATAACCAGATCTGCATCGCCATTAGCTCTCTTACGAAAGCATCTGAAGTCACTCTATACCTCAAGGCATCAGAAACTGATTCTCGGGCGGCTCGAATCTGCCAGATCGGAATCTGTAAAGAAGATATTCATACTGTTACAAAAGATTCCTATCTGGCCTTCGAAACGTCTGAATATAGCGTTTTTCCGATTACTGCAGCTGAGGGGTGGATCGGATGTATGATTCTCTCGCAACTCGAATATCCAACAGTAAAAGAGATTGCTCCTTACCTCGAGTGTTGTGTCATCGCATATGAACGTCAGAAAGCAGGTAACGAACTTCAACATCTCTATGAACGATTAGAACTCCTTAACTCTCTCAATGAGCTCCTTATTCATAAGACCGATATTGAACGACTTACCAAAAGCCTTGCTCGCGAAGCAGCCTTTAG
>JBMTVV010000264.1:0-3384 GCA_049451755.1 Bdellovibrionota bacterium | reverse complement strand
ATGGAGAGTATGTTGGCCAACATACTCTCCATCAAGTAACGTCACGCGAGTTTGGGGCATTTCAATATTCATAGGAGTAGGATGAGATGAAGAGGGACTACATCCTACTATTGATAGAATACTAAAACTCAAACACAGTGCGGCGAATGAAAAACAGCCGACTTCTCTCATCTTGATCGATGATCTCATGTAAATTCCTGGTTTCATCATGAATAGTTGTCATCATGAGTAGTTGATTGCCATAGTTTGTTCACATGGCATCCACATGAACAGCGATACCCTGTCACACTCTCCTTTAGTGGGAAAGTCACTAAAATGAAGTCGCCGAATATCTTTATAAATCCTCAAATGAGTACTGAGAGCCAACATCACCCTGTACCCTTCGACGCACCTCCGGAAATGTCCCCTCATACTCATGGCGAACTACTGGGCTCACCTCCCTTTCATAGCTATCGAGAATGACTTTTAACGCACCAAAGTCATTGCAGCCACTCAACGATTTCACCCCCAAAATCCGTGCCTGCTCTTGCTCATGACTCAGGAGCGTTAATCGTCGTCCTAAAGACATCTCTTCCTCTACGTTTGTGAGGAGGAGGAGAATAAACGATGGATCAGATACCTTTAGAAGAGAATCCAAGAGATTTTTTGCTGCCAAGTTATGGCGATATTTTTTCAGAGTCACCGCTATTCTTTCCTCTGATACCAGATCTCGATTCCCAATAACCCCAACCAACTCACGGTAGTATGAGCGTTGCTTCCAACGATTCTTACGTATCCATGAAACGAGCGTTGCTACGGGCTCTATATGAATACTCTTTTCAAAGAGCATCTCATACGCTCGGATACTCAGCTCTGAATCTTCGCTCTCAACAATAACGGCTAAGAGAGCAAGGATTGAGCGTTGATCTATCCATCTCCCAAGAACGGCAATATCATTCAACTCCATTTTACCAATTATGCCGCGGAACAAAGCTAATAGAATCTCTTGTTGTAGAATCTCGTCCTTATCACGCAGCATATTGAGGTATCTGATACGGAAAGGATTCGCCAAATCCGAGGCACCCATACCTTTGATAACGATCTGAAAGAATGGACTATGCTGGATTGCAAGCTGTTCAAGTACCCATTCGAGCTCTCCCCCAGAGATTTGCGAAATCAGAATTTCCATATCAATGGGAAACATTTTTCGAAGCTGAGGATGCACAAGTAGTAACGCGGGCGAGGAACGGGCTGAAGCCCCTTCTAATTCTAAAGCATCTTGGACAAACTCCAGGAGAATTGGCTGTAATTGCTCTCTCTCATCGAGATCAAAAGCGAGTGCCCCACCTATACGAAGTGCGAAGAGGGGGTTCTCCCGATAGACCAAACGTAGATTCGCTAGGCGGGGTGCGTGAGGAAGTGAGCGATCCAATAATTGTAACGCAGCACGGTAGACGGCAGGAGAATATTCAATTGAAAGGACAGGTAACCAAGGCTCAGTACTCTCGGCGACTCGGTCAAGTCCCTGACGTCGAGCCCTTTCAATTAATGCTTCTTCTCCCTGGCGACGAAGCACAGGGTCATCGCTCCTCACTGTTACCTCACTGAGCGTCTCTAAGGCAAAAAGATCATCTGAGAAGAGGAGGCTCTGCAGAATCCTCTCTTTTGCTTGCTGAGCTATTCCAGGATCTAAGAGTTGGGCAACAATCTCTTCGGATGAGAGCTTGAGTAGTGCGTCAGTTGTCTCTTGAATTTGATTTGAGAGCCTACCCCGACTCTCCTCTTGACGCATACGATTCGAATCACATGAGGCAAGCCCCATGATCATCAGATACATCCATAGGTGGGCAGGCAAGAGTAAGAACGCGGCTCGGGCTGCAAAAATATGAGCCCTACTACCTGCGATTCTCATGAGGCGGACTCTGTCCCTGTGACTAGGTATCACTACTCAAACTCCAGTCGTGAGCAATCACACGCGCATGTTCAAGGGATATTTCATCGTCACAGAACATCGGTACCGTATATGCAAGTGAATGTAAGAAATGAAAAACGGGAACTCGTAAAAAGCCAGGACACTGGATGGCAATTGGTAACACTCCTCTCGCTCTTGCAGCCTGAAGTATATTCTCTAAGGCTTCCCGAAGATTGCGATACTCTGAACGACTCATCTGAAGAGAACCGCCAAGAAGCTGACTGCCGGCACTGAGGAATAGTGCCTCTACTCCGGGAGTCATACGAATGATACGCATCGGGCGCTCGCCTAGCTTACAGTATCCCATCAATCGTTCTCGATGCCTATGCCGTAAAAACACTACCAGCTCTACCATATTGAATTGCTCATCTGTGACTTCTGTTGAATGCGCTGACGAGTAAAAGGTAGAGACATCCTCAACGAGCCGCTGCAGATTGAGTATCGGGAGCCCTTCCCGCAATAATTGATGAATCACACTGAGCAATCGACTGACCGAAATACCATATCGATCAAGCGCATCAGAGACGAGTCCTGGTTGGGCATTCTCAAGATCTTTCAGTTGCGCATGCAACCATCTCATTGTAATGACTTCTTCAGGATTTCGACGACAAAATTCAAAAAGCTGCAGCGCCACAAATTCAAGCCAATGAAAGGCTCGCAGATCAAGGGAATCGATCATTTGCTGGACAGCCGCATTCTTAATGAGGATCCAAGAACCTACCCCCCCAAAAAGAGGTGTCAGCTCTTCCTTCACGACGACGAAGCCCAAGACCTTAGCATGGATTGGATGAATCGCTACAAACTGGCAACGGTCTGGAATAGCATGATGAAAGAGCACCTGTTGCCCCCGCAGTATTTCGTACTCATTTGGCCGAAGACTCTTATCAATCTCTAGCCGAGGGGCCGGTAGATGTGCACCGAAGTAAAAATATGACTCGCGAGAAATCTCAGCCCATGCCTGTCCAGCTTTCTCATCGATCCAGGCACCACCCAGCCTTGCCATCTCAGAAGAAATAGTGAGAACGAAAGCATCTTGTTGGGGCAACGGCAAACGCTCAGCCTCACTTCCTCCTCTGGGATCATCCCCGCGACTGACATGAGCAAGATGGGTCCGACGGGTTACCCTTCTAATAAGTGCCCACGAAATGAAAGAAACAGATCCAACAGCAACAAAAGGCTGCCATGGCATTCCATCGATAGCAGCTAGAGCAAAGAGTAAAAATCCGACAACAATCAATACGGCCGGTTGCCCGAACAACTGATGCCGTAAGTCAGCACCAATAGTACCATCAGAGCTTGTACCAATACGCGTTACCACAAGGCCAGCAGAAATCGCTATAAGAAAGGCCGGGATCTGACTGACGAGTCCATCTCCGACAGTAAGCGTTGTATAGATTGAAATTGCGTTCTCTAGCCCCATTCCATGATAGAGA
>JBMTVV010000263.1:0-3411 GCA_049451755.1 Bdellovibrionota bacterium | reverse complement strand
GCATCCTTTTCGCCGGAGAGAAACTCTTTTTCGTGCACAGAGATCTGGAATAGTTCGCGGAAGCTCCGGTACAGAGAATGCATCTCCGTGGTGACACTACTGGTAGTCTGGGTATCACCTAAGGGCTGTGGTTTGTGTGAGGCCTTGGGAGTCTCTGCATATGCGATGGCAGAAAGCAACGATACTGCAACGACACAAGAGAAAGCTCGATTGAAAGATAATGCAGCAATGAGAACTAGAGTTCTCAATATGGAAGCATTCTTATGACTGCTGGGTTTTTGCATGGTCTCTATTCTCCGTATTCGCTAGCCCTCTACTAAACCTTCATAACACTAAGAGTCTCCTCAAGACATAGGGTGCCTCATCTCAGAAAGAAGGAGTTAACCCGTACGATAGCGGATTAAGCGGACTCTAGAAATATATTCATATCAGGTAGTTGCGTAGATAAGAGCACATGGGTCTACCTGCTTCCATAACCTCTGTGTGCCTGGAAATGCCGAATCCAGGTGTATTTCTACGACACTTCCTGCTTCGAAGTATCGGTAAGAAGTTCTTCCGGCATTTTTTTTGGGGTTTTCGCACAGGTGATTCATGGATGAAGCACTGGAGATCATAAATTATGAGCAGCGAAAGACTTCCACAAATGGACCTCTCCCACTCGTGGGGAAATGGGTACGATCCAGTTCATGAGCTCATGCGGGCTATTATTCTTCGAGCTGTTGAGGACTATAAATCTAAAGGCGAACTTAAAGAGGAAGCCATTGAATATATGACCTCAGAGGAAGAAGAGTATATCTTTTCCTTTCGGGCCATCTGCCGACGCTTCGGCTTTGACCCTGATAAGACAAGATACGCAATCATGAATGCTAATCACCGCATCAGTACGAGGCGGCGTGCAGCTTAATTACGTACTGGAATACTGTTCCAGTCGTATCCCCACAACGCTGTTTTTCCGTAAATGGCATCTGGGAGGAGACATTCTGAGTGAACGCACCTTGTTTCGTAGGTGTTCGGGATTCTCCTCCCTGATGGATAGCGTACCGAGCTAGTCTTTATACCGCATAACGTCCGCGATAACTCAGTAAGGAGCGGTGCCCGAACCTCCGTCTAGAGCTGCGTATCATACTGCCCAATGGAGTCCACGCTGTGTCATCGCTGAGAATCACACAGCATGGATGCCTACCATCGGGAGAGCTATCCACACAACGGTTTATCTTCAGAAGGTAAATCTATATTGGGTGCATCACGAAGGCTCTGTAGTATTCGAACCATCTCATCTTTGCCCTGCAGTTTTTTTCTCTTCAGAGTATTAATTCTTTGTTGGTCTGATGAAGTAACACCCATTTTTTTACTAAGAATTCGAAGCTGCTCTTCATAGGCCTCGTGTTTCTTCATGAGTCTCTGTAGTCTCTGATTGTTCTGTGCATAGTGAGCGAGCTCTAATCTGTCAGAGGTATTCATAGCTACTCCTTTGTCAGTATTTGTTTTCTGTCAGGGTGATCTTGCTGTAGGTTCAAAGAGTGATGGCTACCGATGACTGGACTGCTACCTACGACCGAAGATAGAAAAGAACCATTTACGAGAACCGGAAAAGCTTGGGGTACTACTGCTTCTCTGATCGTCAACACACCAGCTGATTTTTTGCTAGAACACCACATTGAACACCTACAACTCAGTTAGAATACTACGAGGGAGATTTGGGGCGGGAAAAATCAACAGGCAAAACATTGATATAGAATTATGTGTAGTAATTAAGAAAGGATATGAACAGAATGACCATTCTATCCTAGGATATTGGGAGTATCTTTAGGTTGTAGAAATCCTATGAGGGCATAATTTCGGTCATTCTGTGCGTCGGATATCGGAACTTCTCCCTCAGTATTGTGCTGTTGCGAAGACCGATAAGAGAATAGTCGTTTATCACTCATAGTGTGCACATTACTCGACTCTAGAGTTCCACTGAAGGCCCCTTCCTCTAACTGTCTGATAGCCTCTTGATACATGTTAAACGTGTAAATCTTTTGCGAGGACTGACGTATTGAATCTGGGAACATCTCAATAAACTCCGACCCCACTTCATAGAGCGTAGGGTCTGCAGAGGGTCCCAGTGCAGCGTAGTGAGGCAAATCACCGACGGCTTTAAAATGATTAAGAGCGTTGATGATAATCCCTTGCTGTAGGCCTCTCCAGCCAGCATGAAGCATAGCAACGTGTTCAGAAGCAAAGAGAATAATGGGCATACAATCCGCTGTTTTGATACAAAAAGCTATGCCGCTCCTGAGCCAATCTTTTTTCGATAGAAACCATCCATCTGCATTATCTGGAAAACTACGCAGTCCAACTTTTCTTAGAGGTGCCGCGTAAGCAAGTTGCTCGGGCCCTTTCGGATATGCAAGTACGGAACCATGGACTTGATGAAGCACATAGAAGTGTTTGATTCCAAGGATGGGGCTTTTGCAGGTACTGATACCCTTTGTGAAACTACACCCTCCGAACCCAGCTATACCAAAATCCGCCATCTCTTGTGAGAGTCTTGCAGAGTTGAAAAGCGCTAGTGTTGGATCGAAATCAAAACTCATATACTACGATATCTGACGAAAGTCGGAGAGTGCTGTTGCCATGTCATGAGGAATCTCAGAGAAAAAAGAAATCTTCTCATGGCTCGCGGGATGCTTAAAGTGCAGCTCGCACGCATGGAGCGCCTGGCGACCAAGCTGAGAAACGATTGAACGAGAGCGGGGGGAAAGTGTATCAAAGCACCCATAGAGCTGATCCCCGAGCACTCCACTTCCCATTGATTCGAGATGAACACGAATTTGATGAGTTCTTCCAGAGTGAATGGTAAGAAGCACTAAGTAAGCGTCAGAGAGTCGCTCCTCGATGGTCCAGTCGGTGCGTGCACTGCGCCCATCTTGTCGGATACACATCTTGACCCTGTTTATCGGATCCCTTCCGATAGGCGCTGTAACTGTCCCATATTCCGCATCATCAAGTTGTTGGCCACCTCTCATTTTCCTTAGCACAAGGGCACGGTATCGCTTGACGAGCGTACGCTCCTGGAATTGTGTTGAAAGATAGGCGTGTGCTTGTAGAGTGCGAGCAACTACAAGAAGCCCCGAAGTGTCACGATCGAGTCGATGAACGATGCCCGGACGTGGATTGCCAGGAAAGTTCGCTGGTTTAATGGTTTCCATTCCTATAAGGCAATTCATGAGAGTCTCGTTGCCAGTCCCTGCTCCGGGATGAACTGTCAGATGCGGTGGCTTCTCTACAACGGCTATAGAGTCATCCTGAAAAAGTATTGGTACTGATATATCATAGGGTTCTAGGAGCGCGTTGGGGTTTTCTTGCCATTCCAGAATGGTGCACTCATCACCCTCAGTGATATGTATCCCCCCTTTTGAGACAGGA
>JBMTVV010000262.1:0-3383 GCA_049451755.1 Bdellovibrionota bacterium | reverse complement strand
ACTCAATAGTGACGAGGAAGTCCCAACCGACAAAATGCACTTCTGTTAGTTGTAGAAGTATTCACTTGGGCCATCTACACTCTGTATTGTCGCTGAATCGGCGCAGTCTCATTGTGTAGATGGCTTAAAAGTATCTCCCCTTTACTTTCCCACTTTCCTAGGAACTCTTCTCGGCAGCTCCTGAAGCTTAAGCGTGCTTCTCCCCTTTTACGATAGATTGAGAATGCGGTAGCGTATAGAACATAGTGTATCTCTCCTGTTAACGAGATCGAGCTCACAACACATGAAAGAGTCATCCTCAAAGAAAAAGCGAAGGTCACGCGAGCAAGGTGTTGCGCTTGTGATGGTTCTTTTTGTCGTAGCGCTCTCCTCGATTATCATCACCCAGCTTACCTATACGGGCACTCTTGATACGAGCCTCCACCTATACTCAAAGCGGTCTCTCGAATCTGAATACCTCCTCAAATCGACAATCAATTTTGGTAGAGCTCTCCTAAAAACTGATGTCTCTCCTGAAGATTCAGAACGCGACTTCTGGGGCCCGTTCCTCAACGGACTTGAGATACCCAAGGAGTTCCTCAACATCCAGGACCCAGCCGTTCGAATTGAATTAGAGATACGTCCCGAGGAAGCCAAACTTCCGCTCCGCTCACTCGTAAGCGGAAGACGGGGGAATGAAAAATGGCGTGACGTGTTCGTACGTTTTTTTCAAAAAATGGAATTCGACGACGATAACCTTCCAGATGAGAGTGGGTTATTTCCGGGAAGGGTGTTTAGTGCAAGTGAAGTTGTCGCAAATCTCATTGATTACATGGACCCTGATTCAGAGGACTATCAAGCAAGTGACTTTCCGACTGGAATAGAATCAACGCTTGAGAAAGACGTCTTTGCCAACAAGCATATCCGGTGGTTGGGAGAACTTCACAATGTCCCCGGAATGAATCAAAGCCGGATCCGGCGAATTTCTCCATTTCTGACGGCCTTCGGTTCCGGGAGCCGAATTAACATTAACCTAGCCCCAAGAGTGGTGCTTGAATCTCTGAGTCCAGAAATTGGACAACCGGAAGTTGACGCGATTATCGCATTTCGAAGCTCCGAGACTCCTTTTGATAATCAAAATAAAAAGATCGAGTTATCTCTAATAGTTGGACAAGATGTCTATGACCGGGTGGCACCCATGATTGACGTCCAAAGCAGGTGGTTCCAGCTGATCGCAAAAGTGGACTACGGGGCCTCTACCTCATTCATGAGAGCGTATGTCTCTCAAACCCAGACGGGAGAACTTCCAATTATCCGAATTTCAGAGATTTTTTCCTGAGCTATTGGATTTTTTACCTTATTTCTGGCAACCTGTTGAGTCTCGAGGCGGTCACTCCGAAACTTCGGGACCGATCTCCCTCGGTACTAATCCAACCCAGTGCGAGCACGGGGTACGGACCTGCTGACTGGAGTACAGCACAGGCTGGAGTACAGAGAGGTGGCTGGCAAAAAGTTTGAAAAGATAACCACCTTTCCTGGGGGAAAACCTAGGAACATAGAAAAGGGCTCGTTAATAGCGAGCACGTAATAATACACAGGGAATAATACACAGGGAAACAGTAACATGGCACGTCGATGTGAATTATCAGGGAAACAGGGGCAGTTCGGACACCGGGTCAGCCATGCGAAAAACAGAACCAAGCACCTCTTTAAGCCGAATCTTCAGAATCGTAAGTTGTTCATACCTGACGCGAACGACCCTAACGGCGGTCTGTACCTAAAGGTAAAGGTATCAACTCGCGTAATGAGAACCATTGATAAGCTTGGAGTACGTGGTGCTCTTAAGAAGTACGGCATCAACATTCAAGATATCCTCGCTTAGCGGTGTCGCTACGGTAAACATTACTCGTATAAACATTACTCGATAAACATTTCTCTGCGGTAAATATTACCACCTCGCTCTTGTTACCTCAGGGCCCTTGTTACCACCGCTCCCTTGTTACCACTGCACCCTTGTTGCGTCTGTAAACTCATAAGAAGAGTAGTACGACTGTTGTGGGCACAGCCGCTTAGCCGAATTATGAAATCACTCTTCTCGATATAGTAGTGGGCAGACTCATCAATCGATAGGAATTTCTATCTTCCTCTCTTTATCTTGGTCACGCTGAACCTCCCCGGAGCTATGATGTGACCGCTGATTGGATTTTTGCTCATTGTGTGTCGTTTCGACTCGATGCGAGATCGTATTGCCAGATACTACTTTCATGGAGTCTTTCATCCGATACGCCAACAACTTATCAGTGAAGCCAGTGATTGAGTTTAATCCAATCAGAATAAGGGCTATACCAAAAACTTTCTTGAGAAGTGGGGCTGACACGTAACTACTCAGATAAGCCCCTAAGAACGCCCCTAGAAGTGCAGTTGGAAGCACAATGGCAACTATAGAGAGATCGACATTACCGGCATAAAAATGCCTCAAAGCGGCAGCAGCGGCGCTTGGAACAATAAGGACAAGGGAAACACCGATGGCTGTGTGAATTGGAACGGCTGCAAAATACATGAGCGCTGGTACGTAAATGATGCCTCCACCGATGCCGAGTAGCCCACTCAAGAATCCTGCCCCCGCACCGAGCACAATCAGCGCTGCATTCGCTGCTATCATTCTCTCTATCCTCTTATTCTATAAAATTTATCCGCCCAAGGGTTGTACGGGAGAATAGCTCTCTATGCAAACAGCAAGTGGATCATACTCGAATTTTTCACTTAAAAACCGAGCGAACACCGTTATTGGGATGCAAAACGCACAGCGAGAACGAGTTCTCTTTTGTTACGCCAAGTAGCTGTACTAACCGCTAAGAGCAATTTTTTTTGATGACTGCTAATCGATACTGCGGAGCCATCGCTCACGCCCTTCTAAGGGTTCTGAGAAAATATCGCCTCGTCAGCGTCAAAAAGGAGCCCGGGGTTTCTTAACTGCACGCCCGCTTGCTTTACTCGGAGCCAGATGTCTCGTGCAACCTCCTTCGATTCTTCGTCGAGAAGCTCTTCTATATTCGAAATGTTAAAGACATAGTTCATTACACTGATAACATTAATCGGTGCGGCTTGATCATCTGCCATGCGGTCACGGATGGAAAGGAGGAACTCTTTGAGATCTTTACTATTCGTTATCTCATTCTGCAGCGACCCGTGCGAAGTATTTCCTGAGGAGGCGTTTTGAGCTTTTGTGCTTTTCTTTTTTGAACCTGACGCTGCCATTTCTATCTTTCTCCATTTCAAGGACTTATCGGACTGTTGTCCTATGGTAACAGTGAACTTCTCATCGAAAAAGTACCAAGAAGAACTTTCTGTGGGGCACCTGAGAACCGTCACCCTTAACTACCACTATTATCTGTAAGATGGGA
>JBMTVV010000261.1:0-3440 GCA_049451755.1 Bdellovibrionota bacterium | reverse complement strand
AACGGTTCCTGAATCGAGCTCTGGGCCATCAAAGTGAAAAATACCGAGATCACTCTTCACTACGTGCAGCAAATCTTGATCTCGAATCGCAATAGCAGAGGTGTCCCGTTGCTCCAAATCTTGAGGGACGACGCACTCGTATTTACCCTCAGATTGCGTGTAGATCTGCTCTGCAAGAAGTGCGTTGCCAAGGAGATGTTTCAGACTAAAAAGCTCACCGGCAAAGTAGATAGAAAAAGATGTACTCATTCCCCTAATGTAGCGTTTTTCTTGGCATATTCCCACTCATTTTTCATGCCCAAGGTGTACGAATACCAGCAATGAACGTGGCATCTGAAAAGCCCCCTCTGATGAGGTGGCACGTTAATCCATTTTTGATTAACGAGGGGACATTTCGTACACTTATCTGGTGAGGGGGCCCATACGGAAGGATATATTCATGGGCGATTGGTCATTTCAAGGACGATTTCCAAATTACGGGAGCAAAAAGGAGCTCGGCATTGTCGGGACTCTCGCGGTTACACTCACCACTCTTGCAGGAGCTCCAAAAGAAGACTTTTCACTGCACCGCACCTTCGCTGAAGGACGAGGAGTTGTTACAGCATCGTTTAAAGATGGCTGGTTCCGTTCCGATGAACTTCAATCACTAGAAATCACTCTCCCTGCAAGCAACGAGGTGCTATCGCTGTCTCTGCGCGCTGGGGAAGATATTATCTGGAACGAGTCGTACTCTGCTCGAAATGCTACAAATATCACCGTGCCACAAGAGGCGCTAGCACGCTCTATTACGCGACGTGAACAGTTAACGGTTGAGTTAATACAAACTGACGAGAACGCGAAGTCGTATCGCGAAATCGTTTCGATCTGAGCTCCTCTGCGAACTATCCTGACGTAGCACGCTAAAAACGTGCTCCCGATAATAGAAAAGAAGAAATCTTTCCGGTAAGAGAACAAAGAGCAGCATACCTATCAGTACAGAACTGATTATTGCTTCCCGAAGGACTCCTGCTCCCCGACAAGAGCTACTAACTGCAAAAACGCGGCTCGATTCGTTAGTAGGGAGTCGAGTTTTTGTTGTCGAACTCCTGCTGTTGTTAGCTCACGCATAGCGACCAGCATCAGATTACTAGCACCAGCCTGAAACTTTTCAAACTCACCCTCTTCTAGTTCCTTCGTGATTGAAACGTCGTCTTTCAAAACCTGATATTGAGAGTAGGAGCGCTCGAGAATTTCAAGAAGACTTCTTGAAAGTGCTCGTAGCCTATCACGTATGAGCCGGAGTTCTTGTCTTGTCTCCCTGATTCTCGCGTTTACTTCTCCCAACTTCCCCTTCGCAGTGCGTCGATAGAGAGGAACCTCAAACGTAAGCATGCCCTTCCACTCTGTGCCTTCACGAGAGGCATCGCCTTCCCCGTAGTCTCTTGTAACTGCAGTCTCAAGGTCGAGGGCTGGTAAGAGGTTATTTTCCAGCAAAGAACGCTCTCGCTCTAACGTCTCAAGCTGAGTGGTGAGCGCTTTGATATCTGGCCGCTCTTTGATGGCCTTTTCAAGCTTCGCTCGATACTCAGGTATGACCTTTAGGGGCTGCGGTAATACCGACTTCATATCCTCTGATGCATATACTGGGTCCCCACTCTCATCGCGAAGAAAGAGCGAGAGCTTTTGAGCCGCTTGCTGGAACGTCTGCTCCTGCTCGAGGAGTTTTTCCCTACGATTCAAGATAGTCCGACTATTATCAAGCGCCTCAATACGGGCAAGTTGTCCCAGCTTTACCTGTTCCTCAAACTGTGATTGTCGGCGCTCACTCACTTCGAGAAGCTCCTGAAATACTCTGATTTGATGTTTGCGGACGCTCCACTCCCAAAAAGCAAGTGCTGCTTCCTGTTGTAGGAAGAGCTCTACTGCTTGTAACTCTTGCTCTTGTTGCTCTAGCTGCAGTTCGCCAACTGCGAGATCAGTTCGGCGTCTATCGATGAGATTTCCCCTTAAAAGAGAAAGCCGTATTCCTGCTCCAACCTCCCCGTCTCGCAACGTTTTATACTGATCTTCATAGATGGGAAATTCCCCTCTACTGTTACGACCACCTACAAAGAGATTTGAAGACGCTGTCTCTAAAGGAATAGAAAGCTCTGATGAAAATGCTCGGGATCCATCATAGTAGCCACTTCCATACCACTGACCGTTCAGAGATATCGTAGGATCAAAACCACCTTGTGCTGAAAGCAGGGTTCCTTTAGCTCCATCGAGTGCAGCAAGAGCTGCCTGCACCTGCGGATGGTGGTTCGATGTACTTGTGAGAACACGAGTAAGAGTGACCTCTTGTAACGTTTCACCTGGCGTACCGTACGCATATGGGGCGCATAGCATCAGAGCTGCAATGAACACATACTTATAGAAGCGAATCATTCAATCTCTCCTTGACCGTGGAGTCTTTCTCTATATCGCTAACATAGTTATCAACTGTCATGGGAAAACTGTTTAGCTGTCGCCAAATCTCCCATCCAAGTGAGACTTCATCGAGTAGTATCCACCCAATAGAGCGGACCCCCTGCCGTAGGTAGCGTTCGTCTGGCCATGGATCATCTTCAGGATCTGGAAATACGAGTACTCGATAATTTCCCTTACCATCATCAATTGCGTCAACAACCTGAACGACACCACCGAAGGTTCCAACGGCTACTGAGGGCCACCCTGTAAACTGTACTGCCGGCCATCCTTCAAACTGTAACCGAACCTTACGACCAGGAGAAATCAAAGGCATATCGATGCCACTAATCGTCAACTCAACAGCTCGATCCTTCGTACTTGGAACAAGTAGTGCCAAGGAGTCTCCAGCGTCAACTACCGTACCACCATCAGGAACGAGTATTCGAACAACGATACCATCGAAAGGGGCGCGTACTGACTGAGAGAGCTGACGAGCAATTTTCACTTGCAACTCAGCGACCGTTGTCTGTGCAGTCGAGAGATCTACCTCAAAATTCGCATAGTCAATTTTTGCTAGCTCAACATCCCTTTCTGAACTAAGCCCTTTTTCAAGAAGTGCTTCTTGACGTTCGAGGTTGCTCTTCCCGACTGTAATGGCACGCTCTGCTGCCTGTAATCGGAGCTTCGCAGCTTCTAGCTGCTGTCCGAGTCGGTTTAAGATTCGCTCATCCAGATCGCTCAGCTCTACAAGTTGTTCACCTTTTCGGACCTCTTGTCCCTCTTGAACGAGCCATTTCTCTATCCGACCAAAAACGGGAGCTTGCACACGCTGTCCTCGGTTTGCAGTTGAATATGAAATGACACTTCCTCGTCCGATACTCACCTGCTGCCAAGGAACGAACATAATCGCGATGAGGAAAAAAATGAGTAGGACTATTCCTCCCCGAAAGAACCACAACAACCAGTTCGGGGTATGTGAGGCACCTACCGAACGAGGCTGGAGATCGGCCTCA
>JBMTVV010000260.1:0-3446 GCA_049451755.1 Bdellovibrionota bacterium | reverse complement strand
GATCTGCATAATCCGGTGGCAACGGAAGGTTAGGTCTGACATCTCGATGTCGCTCTTCACCCGGTACCCTGCACCGTAGACACTTCGCTGTCGGTATCCAGAGAGAAAAACCACAGCCTCCTTAAATGACTTACTTGGAATTGTCCCAGTATGAACGCAGACACCTCCAACGACCTCACGCTTATCAATCACCCCAACACGCTTCCGGAGCTTTGCAGCTTGGACGGCAGCCCTCTGCCCTGCTGGTCCACACCCAATAACGAGGAGATCGTAGTCAAATTTTGATTTAGAACCTTGTTTTGCCATCTGCTCGGAGACCCATACCTTGCAAGAAATCTGTCTTATTTGTGGGATGATAGCGTGTGCGAATCGGTTCCCAAACGTGCGAAACTTCTGGGAGAAATTAACATACTAAGCCCACGTGATTCTTTATTTTTTCACGAACTCGCAGTATAAAGCTATAGGGAAGCCCCAGAGTGAACAAGGAGCAGAACCTCGTTTTATATTGTTAGTAAAGCTCCCGGGCTCAAACACACCACAGCGACGGGCTCGGCAACAAGGAGAAAGTGCCAGAGCGGGCCTAGAGGAACTCCTCTCGCCTTCCAGAGAAGACAAGCTCCAAAGACAACGAGAAGGTGGGACACAAAGAGAGAGGCAAAGAGTTATGAGTGATTCCAAAAGTATTGTTATCGATGAAGAGCAAGTAAAAAAAATTGCTACCCTCTCTCGGCTGACTATCCCAGAAGAACGGGTTGCAGAACTTAGTGAGAGACTCACGCAAATTCTGTCATACGCTGAGAAGCTCAACGAGGTAGACACCGAAGGAGTCGAACCTCTTAGCCACGTACACGGTGCCGTGAACGTGTATCGTGATGACGTTAGCGAAGAGTATGACAATAAAGAGCAAATTCTTGCGAACGTACCTGACCGGTCTGGAGCGTTCATAAAAGTTCCACTCATTATCGATCAAGAATCACACTAACAAACCCTCAAGCATGTGAATGCGCCTTCTGGAGAAACGGCATGTCTCACACTCAACACGTAACGCTGACTGATACCCTAGAGCAACTCTCACGACGAGAACTCTCCTCTGTTGAACTCACCCAAACACTTCTCGAGCGGACGGACGAGCACGCCGCCCTAGGAGCATTCATATCAGTTGACAAAGAATCGGCTCTCTCATCAGCACAAAAAGCAGATGAACTTGGCGGACCTACGGAAGAGCATCCCCTCCGCGGCATTCCAATTGGTGTAAAAGACATCTTCACCATCGAAGGTGGCGTGACCACGTGTGGGAGCAAGTTCCTTGAAAACTACACATCATCTTCTACGGCTACGTGCGTCGAAAAGCTCTTTCAGGCGGGAGCGTTCTGTCTCGGAAAGACGAATCTCGATGAGTTTGCGATGGGCTCTTCAAACGAGAACTCAGCATACGGCGTTGCACGGAACCCCTGGGATACTGCATACGTTCCTGGAGGTTCTAGCGGTGGTTCAGCTGCAGCTGTTGGAGCAGATCTGTGTCCCGTCGCACTGGGCACCGATACAGGTGGTTCCATCCGTCAACCAGCGGCCTACTGTGGTATTACCGGGTTGAAGCCAACGTATGGACGGGTCAGCCGATACGGAATGATTGCCTTCGGATCCTCTCTTGACCAGGCAGGCCCGATGGCAGTGAGTGCGAAAGACTGCGCTCTTGTAGCTCGCATTATGGCGGGACACGATCCGAAAGATTCTACCTCGGTGAAAAAACCTATCACACAATGGGAAGAGCCAATTGAGAATGTATGCGCTGGACTCCGAATCGGTGTTCCGAAGGAGTACTTTTTATCGGGAATCGATCCCGAGGTGTCGCAACGGATTGAAGAGGCTATTCAACAACTAGAAAAACTCGGTGCGAAGCGCGTTGAAGTCTCACTCCCACACACGGACCATGCAGTGGCAACCTACTACGTAGTTGCTCCAGCGGAGGCGTCTTCTAACCTCGCACGATTCGACGGAGTGCGTTACGGTCGTAGAGCCTCCGGAACGACGAATCTCACCGAACTCTACACCCGTTCTCGCAGTGAGGGATTTGGTGAGGAGGTACAACGCCGAATTCTCATTGGGACGTACGTACTCTCATCCGGATACTACGATGCATACTACAAGAAGGCTCAGAAGGTACGAACCCTCATTCAACGAGACTTCCATCACACCTTCCAGAACGAGTGTGACGTTATCGTTTGTCCAACCACTCCAGGAACAGCATTTCAGATCGGAGAAAAGACAGCAGATCCGCTACAGATGTACCTTGCAGACGTCTTTACTATCCCGGCAAGTCTTGCAGGCCTTCCTGCAATGAGCATTCCGTGTGGATTTGACAACAAAGGACTTCCCGTAGGTTTACAACTCATATCGCCGGCATGGGATGAGCACCGACTCCTCTCAGTCGCACAAGCCTACCAAACAGAGACGGACTGGCACTTACGGCGTCCTCAATAAATCATTTGAATTGGAGAAACACACTCGATGGATTACGAAACAGTCATCGGTCTTGAAGTTCACATACAACTTTCGACCGAATCGAAGATCTTCTCAAAAGCCTCCGCCGCCTTCGGTGCGGACCCGAATGCGAATATTGACCCACTCACCTTTGGACTCCCTGGAAGCCTCCCCGTCCTAAATAAGCGGGTGGCAGAGTGCGCTATCATGCTCGGAGTGGCGCTTAACTGTGGAATTCGACGGTTCAATCGGTTTGCGCGAAAACACTACTTCTATCCAGATCTCCCGAAAGGGTACCAGATCTCTCAATTCGATGAGCCAATTTGCGAGCACGGACAGCTTATCATCCGAATAGATGATATCGAGCGTCCCGTCGGGATTACACGCATACACATGGAAGAAGATGCTGGGAAAAACATTCACGACCCGAGAACAAAAGCATCGCTTGTTGACCTCAACCGAGCAGGTGTTCCACTACTTGAAGTTGTTTCAGAACCAGACTTACGCTCTCCAGCCGAAGCAAGTGCGTACCTAAAAACGCTCCGACAGATTGCACGATATCTCGGCATTAGCGATGGAAACATGGAAGAGGGAAGTCTTCGATGTGATGCGAACATATCGCTCCGGCCGCAAGGAGAACTCAAGTTCGGGACTCGTACAGAGGTCAAAAACATTAACTCGTTTAAGTTCGTAGAGCGCGCACTACAGTATGAGATTGCGCGTCAGCTCGCGATTTTAAAAGCAGGGGATAAGGTCGTTCAAGAAACGAGGCTTTTTGATAGTGCCACTGGAACGACTCATCCGATGCGATCGAAAGAGGAATCAGCAGACTACCGTTATTTCCCAGACCCAGACCTTCCACCCCTTGTTGTTGAAGAGAGTTGGATAGAGAAAATTCGCTCAACGATGCCGCAACTCCCGGAGAGCTTAAGAACCTACCTCATCGAAGAGCTTGATCTGAGCAG
>JBMTVV010000259.1:0-3449 GCA_049451755.1 Bdellovibrionota bacterium | reverse complement strand
CACGCAATCAGCCGGGGCATCACTTGTTGAATACAGCCTACTAGTGGCTCTTATCGCCTCCACTTGTCTTGCTTCTACTCAGATGCTCGGTTTTCAGATAAGCCGACAACTCAGTCAGGTCTTTGATGGTGGGACTAGCCAAGGAGGCGACAGTAATTAGTCACCCTCCCTTCGTCTGTTTTGCTCGAGAGTGCCATCCCCATAGGCTCATGTAAGGCTTCGTGGCGGAGACAAACTTTTCACTCAGCTCTGAGATTCGTTGTTGTAACTCAGGAGATAGTGGCATTTCCAAGGCCCTGCATGCCGCCTGAAGGTGTGAAAGCGAAGAACACCCTATCAGAGTAGACGTTACAGGCTTCTGATGAAGCACCCAGCTAAGCGCTACGTGAGCAAGGCCGGTGCTTTCTATCCCATATAAACTATCTGACATTTCGTTCAGAAAAACTTTTACTTCCGGGAAGAGCGCGTCTTGTAGGAAAACATTTTGTCGACGAGAGTCTTTCGGAAGATCGCTATTGTGTTCAAACTTCCCCGCCAATACTCCCTGACAAAGCGGCGAGTAAGCAAAAAAGCCGACCTTTTTCTCCTCACACCACGGGAAAATCTCCCTCTCTGCTTTTCGCCATAGAAGGCTATAGGCTCCCTGCACGGAAACAATCGGGGAACAATCCAAAACTTCTGAAAATTCGCGTGGCCCCCAATTCGACACGCCAATCGCTCGTATCTTTCCCTCTTCACGTAACCTCACAAGAGCCTCAATGGTCTCTTGTACGGGCGGTGAGCTCGGGGGCCAGTGCTGCTGATAGATATCGATGTAGTCGGTTTTGAGATTACGAAGCGATGCTTCGAGAGAGCACTTGATGCGCTCGGGGGTTGAGTCCTTGGGACCAAACTTTGTCGCGATAATGCACTGCGACCGCTTTGACACAAGTGAACGGCCGAGCAAATATTCACCATGTCCCTTCCCATAGGAAGGCGCAGTATCAAAGAGGGTAATCCCGCGATCGATAGCAGCGTGAACAATGCGCTCGTAGGTGGCATCCTCTGACGTTGACCATCCACTCGCTTGCCACCCCCCCAGGCCAAGCCGACTCACATACAGATCACTATGCCCGACTCTTGCCTCTTCCATGCAACAACTCTTCTTCAGGAATAGCCCTACTTACTCACGCACGACCCGAGCGCCTTCGATAAGCACCTCTTCTCCGCTCTCCGTGATCACCTCGATTCTGAAAGGAAGCCCTTTTCGATTCGCCGGTGGGAGGGGCATCTCAAGCGTATGCCACTTGTTGTCACGAGGAATGGTAAAGGTCGCTTTTCCCGATGCTCCCAACTCATGATCAACTTCTTGCAAGAGGATCTGCTCAGAGCTATCCTCCTCACCTCCCTCTGAGAAAAGCTTTACCTCTAACTGAAACCGCCGCCAGCTCCCTCTTCGCACGGATGGGACCCTGATACTCTCGCCGGATCTTAGCCTCGTCCTCCCCGAAAAAGAGAGCAATGCTTCCTGAACGCCGTCATCTCCACGCTCATAGGCTAACAGCTCAAGACCACTCTCCTCACCAAGAGAGCGAACCTCTTCAAGTAGGGAAAGCAAACCGTCTCCAACGGAACGGAAAAGAATATAGCGCACATTAGAAATCGTCGCGAGCGCATGGAGACTACTCGCATCGGGAAAGTTCACTGTTTGCCTCGGAAGCTCCTTCATGATCCTCGTTTGCTGTCCACTGTATCCATTTATGGTCTTAAGACGAGCATCTAATGCCCAATTCATTGCGTTGACATTTTGCCCTGCGAACTCTCGACGACTTTCCTCGCTAGCCCTCCCCTCTTTCACCTCTGCCAATGGCAAAAACGCTATTACCGGCTCCTGTGCGTGGAGAATCGAAGCCTCCCCTATTACTCGAAGAACAGTGGGGGTCTCTGAGCGCGTAACGACTGCATAATTAGTAACAAGATTCTCAGTGATTCCAATTATCATAAGTATCGTTGTAACAATAAGGGTGGCTTTTTGTGTTGGCATCCTCTTCATAATGGCTGCGACACCACAACCAGCGAGAACAAGCGCACCAACAATAACAAAAATCCCAGCCCGAGCGATTGCGCGCAAGGAGTTCATGCCAGGTATAAGCTGGTACCCGAGCTCAAATATACCGAGATGAAACGTACCTTGATCGTTAACGGGTCCAAGCGACAAGAATCCGAAGAAGAAAATAAGCGTAAGGAAAAGGGGGACCCCTAGGTCAGTAGGTGTAAGGGGATTGTACTCGCCTCTTTTCTCGTGCCCCTTTCTTTGTTGCTTGAGAGTCAGCAGGCCCAGAATAAAGGTGCCATACATGCAATATCGCGAGGCTACCTCCTCACCAATTCCATCCAAAACAAAAACAGCAACGCCACTTACAAGGAGGGCAGTTATTGCTCTGATAAGCCTCTTCGCATACGCAAAGCGATAGACACCGACAAGAACAAGGAGGTAAAGGAGCATTCCCGGAAAAAAGTGCGCCTCTTCATGCGTCCACGCTCTCGTCTCTCCATAGAGCCACGAGAGCGGGACTGCGCTTACATAGGAAGGACCCGTAGCTCGAAAAAGATACATTTCTTTTATGAGTCGAGCGCCGAAGAGCTCTCGGGTTTCGAGATATGGAAGCAGGAACGGGGTGATGAGCAAACAGACAGGAAGACACCCGAGACCAAATCGGCCTATAAGTTGGAAGGCATGTCGAGCAGGAAACAAGAAGAAGATGTGAAGTACATAAAGGAACGGCAACATCGCCAGGAAAATGGCGAAGTAAACGGTCGTGAGAAAACACGACACGAGAAGAGCTCCAAACAATAGTCCCATGCGAAGAGGGTGTTTCGGTGCGCGGAGGAGTACCTCTAACCCAAGCGGCAAAAAGAATACGAATTGGAGTTGTGGATGACCAAGCGAGTGGGCCAGATAGCCAAGTGAAACCGCAAGTACTCCGGAAAACAGAGCAGCAGAATGTTCACCTGTTATAAGTATCACGAGGCGAAATACGGCGTAGCCAAATGCAAGATGCGCGAGCAAGAGCACTCCATTATAGAGGACAACCTCCGAAACGCCCATGTGAAAAAAAGGCATCGCAAGAAGCGCGGGAAGAATAAAGTTATCGCTCCACGCAAGGGGTTGGGGATACGGATAGAATGCCTCGAGGCTGAAGAAGGGTTCGCTGAAGAGATATCGGAGATGGTGACGAAATAAGTATATGTATAAGCCAGCGTCTCCACTGCTGCCACCGAGCCAAGCAGAGCTAAGGGCGCAAACGGCTTGAAAACGGAGGATCAAAACAACAACAGCAAGCACTACGACGGCATTCACGGTTTGACGGAGTGGAATCCTCTCCGTGTGATACGTCGCTGAATGATTCACCGCCTCTCTCCAGCCCGCCTAGCTTCTCTTCTCGTGTACTCGATGAGCCACCTCATCG
>JBMTVV010000258.1:0-3469 GCA_049451755.1 Bdellovibrionota bacterium | reverse complement strand
GTAGGAGATTGGTTTATAGTTGAGGGAGACGGCCTCAAGGCTCGTCTTGACTCCGAGCAGTACGAGATTCAACGAAATGTCACGAGTATTCTTGAACCTCAGAAACGGAAAAAATAAAGAAGAGCTGTAATGCGATTAACTCACATTCTCCTATTGTTCATGGCTACATTTTCTACGTTCGATGTCAGCGCAAACATACCCGAACGTGAGAAGCCATTATTTGAAGCAGACTTTGAGAATGCGCCTACCTACATAAAAGCAGAACAGATGACACTTTCAACTTCAAGACGAGTAGTCGAATATCGAAAGAACGTTGAACTGATTCACGAAGATATGACCCTTACCTGTGATCGACTTGAGGCGACATACTCTCCAGAGAATGTCATTCAAAAAATCACCGCCCGAGATAATGTTTTTATCATTCGAGACGAAGGGACCCAAGCGAGAAGTGAACTCGCCATTTATGACAAAGCTACAGACACCATCACTCTCACTATTAATCCTGAAATACAGGAAAACGGGAGTATCGTGAACGCAGATACTATCCGAATCTTCCTGAAGGAAGATCGTAGCGAGGCTGAAGGAGAAGTCCGGGTAAAGCTGGTTCAGAAATCGACGCCGACCTCCACCAAACCGACTCCGACAAAAGATACGCAGTCACTACCGGTCAACGATGAACCTCCTTCTCAAACAGGGGAAACATCATCACAGGAACTTCCATGAAGGCTGCTCTTCCTCGAGCCTGTTACTTCGATCTCGATGGCACCCTTGTTGATAGCTCTGGTAGCATTCACCCTCTCGTTCAAGACAGCATACAGTGGCTCCACAACGCCGGCATTTTAGTCGGAATAGCAACTGGACGCCCTTGGTTTGCAACAAAGTCAATTGCCGAGCTTCTAAAAGTCTCCGCACCTTGCCTCAGCTTTTCCGGCGCACTCATTAATGAACCCAGCATCTGGACACCTCTCTACTCAAAAGGCTTACAGGGTCGACAAGTCCGGGACATTATTCACTACTGCCGAGAAAAGGAGTGGTATCTCGAACTCTATGACTCTGAGACATACTATACCGAGAACCACACCCAACTCTCTTCGATTCACGCTGAATATTTACAGATATCAGCAGAGGTAATCGACTTCGATACTCATATGAGAGACGATCGAGAGTATCTCAAGGCCGTTGTCATGTTCGAGGCAAAGCCCCCTGAGAGCGCACTACAAGAGCTCTCAAAACGGATCCCTCATATCGAGATGAGTATTGCCCAAGGTGCTGCGCACCCAAACATTTATTTTTTAAACCTTACTCACTCGAGCGCAGGGAGGCTGTCAGGCCTCAATCAGATCTGCAGGATGCTTCATTGTACCCCAAGAGAAATAATGGCTTTTGGCGACAGCTCATCGGATGTCCCATTTTTATCCTCAGTTGAATGGGGGATTGCTATGGGAAATGCTTCAGATGAGGTGAAAAGTGCTGCTCGCTACACGATATCTTCTGTTGAAGAACAGGGCATCTATCGCTTTCTGCATGAGTTCTTATCACAGTGATTATCTTTCGCTTTGCTCTTAGCAATAACCATACCCGGCTACTCTACCAGGTTCTATAGCAACACGACGGATACGATACAGTGATAGCTAGAAATCTCTACTCGAGTGTGGAAGAATCCTCCGCATTACTTATAGAGAAGGAGTACTATGAGCCACTTACATCAATCCCAAATCATTAGGCACCTTTCATCGCCCATCTTTATTATATGCTCGCTCTTCATACTTCACCTTGTATACGCAAATGAACCAGCACTCAGTGCAGAGAAAGAAACGTTCACCATCGATACAGATAAGAGTGAGATTCGCTGGCTGGGGAAAAAACTGGCTGGTAAACATAATGGCTCTGTACGACTGCGCTCAGGTAGCGTGGCTCTTACAGAGGGTATGATTACCGAAGGGACATTCGTTATCGATATGCTCTCAATTATGAATGAAGATATTGAGAGTCCTCAGTGGCGCAAAAAGCTCGAAGACCACCTCAAATCAGCAGATTTTTTCAACGTCTCAACCTTTCCAGAGGGAACATTCGCCATCAAAGGCTCGGAGAAACAAGCGTCGGATACCGTCCTCATACGAGGGGATCTTACGATAAAGGGAATTTCTCTCCCAGTTTCTCTCGTTGCCTCTATCTCACAGAAGGGTGATGTGTATGTGGCCACGGGAAAAGCTACTATCGATAGAACGAAGTGGGATATCCGTTACAACTCAGGAAAGTGGTTTGATCCGGCAACCCTCGGAGACAAACTCATTTATGATGACATAGAGATTGAAGTTACGATTGTAACACTCCCGTCTTCATAACAGGAGCTCCTCTACCTTCCCTTTCAACAAAAGTCAGGTTACCGTAGAGACGAGAACTCTGTGGAGAACAGAGAGAGGGGGGAAAGCATCGATATGCATACGCTCGCAGCAGAAGCCATTACCAAGGTCTACTCAAAACGCCCCGTGGTACGAGGAGTATCACTCTCTATTCAATCTGGAGAAACTGTAGGACTCCTTGGTCCGAATGGGGCAGGAAAGACGACGAGCTTCTACATGTGTGTCGGGCTCGTCTCCCCTACTACTGGGAAAATTCTACTCGACGGAGAAGATATCTCTCAACAGCCAGTCTATGAAAGAGCACGAAGGGGAATCGGCTACTTGCCACAAGAGGCATCAGTATTCCGAAAGCTCACAGTTGAGGAAAACATCATGGCGATTCTAGAGACCATGCCGACCTATACAGCCACTGCACGGAAGGATCGTCTTGAGGAACTACTCTCTATGCTAGGTGTAACCGAGCTGAGAACCAGCATGGCAAGTGCCCTTTCTGGTGGGGAGCGTCGACGAGTAGAGATTGCTCGTGCTCTTGCATTAAATCCATACTTTCTGCTCCTAGACGAACCGTTTGCGGGTATTGATCCGATAGCAGTCGGAGACCTACAGGTTATTATCGATCAGCTACGAGGAGATGGTATAGGAACGCTCATCACTGATCATAACGTTCGTGAGACCCTCGGAATTTGCGATCGTGCCTATATTCTTGTTGATGGTAACGTCATGGTGGAGGGAAGCCCAGAGGAGATTGCTTCAGATCCAGACGCTCAAAAATACTATCTCGGCGAAGGTTTCGTTTTAAGCTGACAACATCAACCTCCTTCCGCCCTGCCTGTTCACTGTGCCTGTTCACTGTGCCTGTTCACCGAATTCTTGATCACCTGAAGCGGAGAGCCTCGTGGGATAAACATCGCTGAGAAAAGACACCTCTGTTACAAACATTCGGTGGCTATGTATAGTATTTACAAGTAGTTATAAGAGCTGGCATAGATTTCTCATATTTTCTGCACTCTCTATCAATCTCTCACATCCAAAAAAGAGCCGGTTGCCAGGCTGAGATACGATACGATTTCGTCTCAACATCCATCGCAATGTGGCTACGAAGGGAA
>JBMTVV010000257.1:0-3526 GCA_049451755.1 Bdellovibrionota bacterium | reverse complement strand
GCTCTCTCAACTGCTCTACGAGTAACTCCGTAGACAAGAGCTCGCCTCGGAGGGTCTCCTCCTCACCCGAGGCTCCGCTCGTGGCTGAGAGAATTACCTGCTCTCTCTCTTCAAGTACCGATACAACATCGAGCAACTCGACCTTCCGCGCATCGACTCTTCTTAACTTCTCCTTAAGAAGTGAACTCTCTGATTCATACAGCTCTTCCTTCAATGACTCTCGCCGTCGAGCTCGAGAAGCTTGCTTTCTCAAGCTATTTACCTGCCGCTCTATTTCTCGTTCGATATCTTCAAGTCGAGCTATGTTATCAGCAGTATCTTTTAACCGACGTTCTGATGCGGCAATCTTATCCCGCAGCCCTAAGACTCCTGCCGCCTCTTCAAATATTTGCCTGCGATGTTCAGGCTTCGACGTCACGATACGACTCACCTCACCTTGAGCAACAATGGTAAATGTTCGAGCAGAGATACCAACAACACGGAAGAACTCTTTCAGATCACGTAAACGACAAGGAGTTTTGTTCAAAAAGAATTCCGCCTCCCCGCTTCGATACAAGCGGCGGGTGACCTGGACTTCGCTGACTGACTTCAGCCATCCAAACTTTTGTTGAAGCACTTGCTCCGATACGTGGCTAGATGCGGTGGTGCTGTTCTCTAACTCTTCTGGGTCTTCGCCATCCTCCTCTGTCACCTCCAATGAAGATATGACCCGCAGCTTCGGAGGACTGCCCTCAGGATTACTCTCACCTGACTCAGCAACTACTGTCCCAGCGTCTCCTTCTGCCGTGTCTCCTTCTGCCAGACTATTCCCTTCCGAATCCTCTGGAGAATCTGCTTCCACTCCTGAGCTTTCGAGTCCCCAATCGCTCTCTTCTGCTGATATTCTTTGAGCTCTCTTTAACTGCTGAGAAACCTCTTCAATATGTGCCTCAGCCTCCTCGAGGTGCGACTGCAGCTCGCCCTCTCGGCTATTACTCACGATGTCATCGAACAGACTATCTCCATCCGATGATATCGTCAGCGAAACCTCAGCAAGACCCAGTGGACGGAGCGTGTCTGTTCCATTGAAAATGACGTCTTCAAGCAGCCCTCCCCGAAGACTTCTCGCATTCGTCTCCCCGAGAACCCATCGAAGCGCATCCACAATGTTCGACTTACCGCACCCATTGGGGCCAACAACACCAGTAACACCCTCCTTAAGAGGAAGGACCAAACGCTCCATAAATGATTTGAAGCCAAATATCTCTAGACGTGAAACTCGCATAGTATTCTCAAACCCTGTTCTGCTCGCGCGCTCTTAATGACTCTACATGAATACCGAGAACAGCTGTAAACTTCAACTGAATTAAAGTCTCAGTCTGCCCGGAGAAGGATGAAACCTGCTGTAATATTCCAGCGTCCTGATTTTATTCATATTTCTGCAAAAAACCAGCTTTCCATGTAAGTTGTAGGAAAAAAGTACCTCCGCTTTCTCAATCCCCATGAAAGCCCAAGGTTTCAATCAAGCGTAATTTGAAGGATAAACAAGAACATGACGTGCTCTGCTGAAATACCGATTACTGACCTCTTACAGGTGACAAAACCAGCTCAATACCTAGGGGGAGAGCTGGGCTCTGTCATGAAAGATGATGATGAAGTCTCCCTGCGAATCTGCCTTGCCTTTCCTGATACCTACGAAGTCGGCATGTCGCATACTGGCTATCAGATTTTATACGATCTTATTAATCGTGATGATCGGTTCTGGGCAGAGCGTGCTTACACCCCCCTTCCCGACATGGAGCAACTGATCCGCAAGAATTGTGGGAAGCTGACCTCACTAGAGTCAAAACGAGCCCTATCAGAATTTGAAATCGTGGGCTTCAGCCTTCAGTACGAGTTATGCATGTCAGGGATACTTCAGATGTTAGACCTCGGAGGCATCCCGCTCTTACAATCAGAACGAGGAGAAGAAGATCCTCTCATCATTGGGGGCGGACCCGTAGCCTATCACCCCGAACCATTCGCTGACTTCTTTGATTGTTTTCTGATCGGAGATGGTGAAGAGCTCGTACCTGAATTCCTCGATGCAGTGCTCCGGTGTGCAGGGATGTCACGAGGAGATCGACTGAGAGAGCTAGCACGAATCCCAGGAGTCTATGTTCCCTCTTTCTTCACACCACAATACTCTCCAGAGGGCACCTTCACTGGCTTCACGCCGCTATACTCAGACTATACTGAGGTGAATAGACGAGTGATCGCTTCACTCGAACAAGCTCCGTTTCCAAAACAACCGATTGTTCCGAACATTAAAACCGTTCACGATCGACTTGCCGTTGAAGTGATGCGTGGGTGTGTTCGCGGATGCCGATTCTGTCAGGCAGGATATCTCTATCGACCGCAACGAGAACGCGCTCCTGAAGAGATACGAAACATCGTCCAGGAGGCACTTCAACAGACAGGTTTCGAAGAGCTTTCCCTTCTATCTCTCAGCACTGCGGACTATTGCAGCATTTTACCACTGCTCAAAGTGCTAAAGGATGAATTTGCAGAGAGCGATAAGCTTGCCATCTCGTTTCCCTCAACACGAGTAGACGCTCTCACCCCTGAACTTCTACAAGAGGTCCAACCGGTTCGACGAACCGGGTTTACGATGGCTCCTGAAGCTGGCACCCAGCGACTTCGAGACGTCATTAATAAGGGAGTCACCGACCAACAGATCATTGACACGTGTAAAAACGTGCTCAAACTCGGTTGGTCGAGCATTAAACTCTACTTTATGATTGGTCTACCTACCGAAACAGATGACGATATTCTTGGAATCCTCGATATTGCCACCCGAGTCCGAGCATTAACCGGGAAAGGGCAACAGGTAACCATCAGCGTCTCGACTCATGTACCGAAACCCCACACACCTTTTCAGTGGTCAGAGCAAATTTCAGAAGAAGAAACAAGGCGGCGGCAAGAGCTTCTCTTTCGCGAGCTAAGAAAGAGAAAGATTTTTTATCGATACCATGAATCGCAGGCAAGTTTTCTTGAAGGTGTCTTTGCAAGAGGGGATCGAAAGCTCGGGAGTGTCATTCGTGAGGCCTACCGACTCGGTACCCGACAAGACGGCTGGATGGAGCAACTCTCTTTTGATCTTTGGATGGAGGCCTTTGACTCGTGCGGTATCGATCCCCATTCCTATCTATTAGAGAGAAAAACAGATAAGCCGTTACCATGGGACCACATTAGCTGTGACATTCCGAAGCGATGGTTCTTAAAAGAGTGGGAAAGAGCACAAGCGATCAGAACAACACCTGACTGCCTCACGAAGACCTGCTCAACCTGCGGCGCCTGTGACTATGATGGAGTACGAAACGTTCTTTTTGACAGAACGCGCAGTGAGAGCCGACTCAACATCGTATCACCACCGTGGCAACCCATTCTTGATAAAAACGCTGAAGGGGCCTCGAACGAGGAGATACTCGAACTCTTAAAAGGCACAAAAAGAGCAAAATCAACCCGCACACCGGAACACTCTGCCTATACCTTAAAGGAATACCTG
>JBMTVV010000256.1:0-3536 GCA_049451755.1 Bdellovibrionota bacterium | reverse complement strand
ATTGAAGAGCTCCTCCAACTGCTTGCACAACCAGCTACTGCTAAAAATCTCAGTAGCCTCTCACCCTCAACGACCGAGCTCATCAGAAAAATTGAACGTGTTGCAGCGAGTTGTCCGCACATTGAGAATAACGAGTTCAAAGAAGTCGCTCAGTTTATCGAGCACTTTGAAGCCCGCGCCTCACTCACTCTCTCAGGTTCCCGAGAAGAACGCGCATATCACCTCTTACGAACAATCGGCTGGTTTCATGCGAATACAAACCTCTCATTTATTCGAAACCATCTTCAGACGAGGTTCTCAGAGGCTTTAGAGGGAATTGCGCAACAACTACAGGTCTGCCCCGAGCAGACCGCACAACATGAAGACTGTACATACCTTCAGTGCATCACGATTGATGACAAAGATACGAAGGATATGGATGATGCGCTCTCGTTAGAAGTTCTGGATGACGGATACCGAGTCGGAATTCATATTTCGGATGTGACGTGCCTCATTCCCATCGACTCTCCGCTCGACCTCGAAGCACGGGCACGAGCTACCTCACACTATTTCCCCGAGGGGACATTCCACATGTTCCCCTCCACTATTGCAGAACAAACATCGAGCCTGTGTGCTGGGGAGATTCGTCCGGTACTTTCGTGCTTCATAGAGTTCGACCAACTCTTTGAAGTGAGAGGGCGTACTCTTTCGCTCACGAAGATTGAGGTAAAAGAGCGGTGTAGTTATGAAGAAGTAGATGCCCTTCTTGATCCCCCCTCTGGACAATACGACTCCCTCTACCAGATCGCATCAAGCTTTGAATCAAAGCGAATAACCAACGGCGGCATGAAGATACCAAAACGTGAGGTTCAAATAACTCTCTCTGACTGTAAGAACCTCCAAAACTCTGATTTTACGATTTCGCCGTACTCAGATCACACTCCAGCTCGCGAGCTTATTGGAGAGATGATGGTGATGGCAAACGAATTCATGGCAGAATTCGCCAAAGAACATAACATACCTTTCATTTATCGTTCCCAAGAGCCATCAGATTCAGCTTCAGAATCCCGACTAGTCGGAGTTCCCCCAGGACCTGCATACGATGCTGCACTGAGGGGGACGCTAAAGCGCTCTTCAATAAGCACCACTCCGGGAGGACATGCCACTCTTGGCCTCTCCTGCTACGCACAGGTGACCTCTCCGATACTGCGGTACCTCGATCTGCTCAACCAACGACAACTTACTGCCTTCTTAAGAGGTGAGGCACTCCCCTATACAGCAGACGACCTCGAGGCACTCATTCAAGAGACTGCTTCAGCGTTACAAGCGAGCAGGGTCATGAGTCGTGATACTCACCGCTTCTGGATTCTGAAATACCTGAAGCGAAAGGCAAATAAGAAAGAGACGATTCTGGGAGTGGTGGTGCGAAACGATGGTCCACAGTATCAGATAGAACTCGAAGAAGTCTTTATTCCTGTTCTCGTCAAATCACAACACAAGTTGCAACGGGGAGATAACGTAGAGTTAACGATCCAGAAAGTTGATCCAGTCAACGACTATGTACGTCTTCATATAAAGGAAGTGAAGAACGCCTCGTAGTAGAAATGAATAGGTATGTTACGACTCAAAGGCGACTCTGAGAAGTTTTGCCTATTATGTTAATGGCATAACCAATAACACCTAGTGAATAGTAAGCTCTTCTTGCTCTTCTGAAAGCTCAATTCCTGACTGCTCTCGGCTTGTGCATACCGCTTCAATCAATTCAAAGGCCCGAGCAAGCTCCTCTAGGGAGTCTGTAGCAAGTTCGATTATTTCGAATGACTCTTCTCGCTTTTTTGAATCAGTCATGTGTCGTGTCCCCGTAAAAACCGCAATGCTGTAAAACCACTCTTAGCCTCTGAACGAGTCTGCATAAATCGTTCCATTCTTAGGGGTCGGCACTTCTGCTTGGAGACTTAAGGGTTTTGACCCCCTTTGTTCGGAATAAATCGGAAATTCTGCCTATAAGTAGCTGATTGTAGGCTTCAGTACGAAGAACTCGTATCTCTTTCATCATGGATAGAAGGTCATGCTTCCACGTCAAATTCCCTACATACGACGAAATGCCTGCTCTCTGATTCGAGCACGGCAAAAATATTCCCCCTCAAAAAAGCCTCGGTTTCTGCTGATGAGTATGTCATTCTCGGGCTGAAAGGAGTGTCCGAATGATTTCTCGAGAGAACACCTCCGATACGAGCAATCGTGTTGTCAAAAATATCCCATCCAACAAATCTGCCATTAATTCTTCCAACACTGTAACAGGGGCCACCTCTGAAGCCACAGAACCGACCTACCTAGGGATAAAGCTATTGAGTGTCTCCAAACTCTTTGAAGCGATATTCGAAAAACCCTCCTTCGGGAAAAGAACTCGCAGTGAGTACTACAATATTGTCCATGCATTCCGAGCGGCATTTCCAAGCAGCAAGGCAAAATCTGGCAACCTTTCTACCAGTGATCATCAAGCCTGCAGCTCGGCCATTCAAAGAATGAACTCTCCGGAGATGAGCGAACTCATAGCACCACCGCTCTTACAAAAAATAGAAAGACTTTCTACGCCTGATGCCTATGAACATATACGAAGAGCCAACCGGCTCCGTGTTCATGGACAAGAATCGCTCTCTGAAGATGGTCTCAAACGTCTATCGAGGGAAATACGTGCTGCGATGATTTGGCGTCAGCTGAGTGATACCACCGAATAGTGAGAAAAAGTGAAATGACCCGCTTTTCTCTACTCTGGACCCGTGAGAGACGAGAAGAAGCGAGTAACTGTTACTAGAGAGCAACTGTTACTATCGACTCGCAAAATTTGTCTTTGGAATTATCTGCTCTCGGAGGATTACCGAAGAGGGGGTGCTCCTTTCAAGCCCTCCGTCATGGCGGGTTACAGCATCGTTCCCAACAGTTCCCCGCCCTCCCTTATAGTTACCCGAAACTGCGATTTGAGGTGGCAAAGAGCTTCCCCAGCGCACTTCAGCTTCAGAGGAATTATTCTCGTAAGCTTGTCCGAGCAAGTCATCAAATAAAAACGGGTCAAAGGTTCCAGAGGTCAGTGGATAGTCCTCGGTAGAGTTGCTTACATGATTCTCGAAACTCATCTGAGTAGCATTCCATGGGGGCAGATCTCCCTGCATGTGTCTTCCTTGCCGAGAAGGACTAGCTTGAAGAAAAGTGTTTGGCCTTGCGGAAACAAAGTCAATTGGTAACGAACGGCTAAAGGGAAGAATGCGTATCTCGCTTCTGGGAGTGATTTCACTGCCAGCGCTGTTTGATGACTCAACAAAGCTCAATCTAGACTCGCTTGCAAGCTCACTCCCTTCAGGATAGATATCACCTTCACCCGACTGCAGCATAATCTTATCTGCGACCTCTGGGGAAGAAATACTCATTACCACTAAAACACAACATGTGGTTATAGCTGCCATTCCACCAAATACTGAGCCCCTGCGCCCAACGAACTTCTCTGACAGCGAGTCTAAGACCACACCAAGTGTTCCCCTCTCTCGCGCCATTCTCGCGAC
>JBMTVV010000255.1:0-3537 GCA_049451755.1 Bdellovibrionota bacterium | reverse complement strand
GGTTTCACGCGCAAGTCCTAACTCCGGTCGGACGGTAATATGTTCACGATTCTGGGATACAATATCATCGAAGAGAATGATGAACTCATCCCACGATAGGCCGAACACCATCGGTAATCGAATGTCGCAACTCAATTCCGTGTAGGTAATGCCATCAGATATCATGTGTTCAAACATTCGGTGCAGAATATATTTGAGCTGATCGGGATGCTTGAAGTTGGGAAATATCGAAGTGCTAACATAGCGCAAAAACTCTTGAAGCCCTCCCTGAAATACTTTTGGCGGTGGTGCAATAGGATTGTCAAAGACCTCTTGGTACGCAGCAAAAGGTGCCGAGAGAATCATGTGGGCATGAACATCTGCCTTCGGAATCTTGCGGATAGCATTCAGATCCCCCTCTCTTAAAATCTTGTCAGTCAGCATGGGCTACCTACGAAAATCTCACCGACAATGAGAGTATCGCGGTATTTGATAGAGATCCATTAGTGAAGTGGATTATCTCGACGGAAGTCTCGAATAGCCGCATTATAGAGCTTCATGCTGCGCCAAATGAGATTCACGTATCTAGGTGCGGAACCGACAGTAGCAAACATTGGCTCTCCTTCAAGAGATACAAATCGAAAGGGGAAGTGTAGATCCCGAAAACTAATATCTCCTTCCGTGCCCAATGAGTCAGAGACGGACGAGATGCCAAGCGTCTGGTCCCGTGCGCGACCGAGAAAGACATCGATCTCTGGTTGAATGCCGTCTTTTTCGGCGAAATATTCGATGACTGTCTTTACGAATAGCGTTGTTTTTCCTGTCCCATCACTGTCAATAATGAGTAACGGTTGCGGCCAGGATTTAAGACTCTCGGTTGCTTGGCGGTATATTCCTTCACAGATCTTGAGCGATTCTTGAGAGCATTTATGTTGTAAGTATGAGTGTATTTGTTGAGAAAAAAGTTTTTGTCGCATCTTAGGATCTTGCTCCATGGATGCAGAAGCACGCACATTCTCATAGATCCCCTCTATATCAGTTACGAGCTGCTCCAGTGCTTCCTCGGGTCTCCGACGACTCGTACCCGAGTTTTTTGCCGTAGTTCCTGGCATATATGCAACGGAGTAGTCACCACTTCGACCAGCAATCATATCTCGGTACTGCATATATTCTAGGAGTACAAGGGCATCACGTGCGAGAAATACTACACCCCCTTCATGTTGCTTGATTCTCTCCGCCACTCGGTGGAGATGTTTTGTCCAACCTGAAAGGTGTTGAAATTCGGGAAAAGCTTCGAGTTCTTTTTCTGAGACTTCTAGACCGACCGTGAGCTTACGCGCGACTTCTCGGAATTTCTTGACATTTCGGTGAGTGCGAGCCAGAGGAGCTAAGGCCTGAAATTGAGAAGGCTCCTCCGAGTAATCGCGTCGCGCGTGAGTACCTGTCCAGTCTTCTTTATCCGACAAAAAAGATAAGATTGAGACTGTTTTCTTGAGTATCGAGTACTGTTCCTCTGGTGAAAAAGGACGGTGAGCTGGTATATCGCCTGTATCAATTGGAAGACTTTGCGAATCAAGCTTCCAGGGGAGAGACCGAATATCATTGAGAGACACTTCCTTAGCTTCTAAGCTCGGTAGCATACGGAGAAGAAAGCGAGCTGCTATGCGATCCTCAACAATACTTGGATTATTATCATGAAGTTGCCAGAGGGAGTGTGAGGAGTGTTCTCCAAATCCTTTCACGAAACAAAAACGAGTTGATTGATAAAACTCTTCAATAGAGCCCTTATCACACCACGAAGAGATGGGTGAATATGTAACATCGTGATTAAAGGGAATGACTCCTGGACTCAGGTACCAACCATTTGAGCGGGCTCCTCTTACTTGTAGTAATTCCTCCGACTCAGGATTAAAACCTAGTTCAAGTTTTTTCAATGCACGACGTATGGCGATATCTTGTAAGTGAATGCCACGAGTGTCTCTTACCTCTTGCCGGTCGTAGTCGAGCCCGCTTTGTACATTCGTGATTGAGTTGTCATATACATCCCGGTAGTTTTGTGTGATGAAAGTAGCAATCTCGGGATTCTTTTTGAAAAAAGCAACGTAGGCGTTCTCGTACAGTGCAAGCGCTGCCTGCTGCGGCATTCTCAGTGTTCCAAACAGGTGCTCCATCGACCAGTTCTCTGGTCCGAACCACTCATTCCACTGTTTCTCAAAGTAAGCGCGCTCAGCTCCGAGGAATCCAGGTCGAAGACTTCCCGCACCTTCTAGCGCAAGAACTGTTACTTCCCGATCAGCAAGTCTTCGACGAGGTTTTAGGGATTCAATCTTGTGAATGACATGTGATGATAGTTTTTCAGCTGTCTGTTGAAAGGTACTTGGAATACCAGAGGGAAGGTGAGTAGGCGGGTATTGTATCTGGTTGTGCGCATACGCAGAGGTGCTGAGATCTTGTTGAAAGATCGATGGATCGATATCAAAAGGAGTAGCCGGCTGCTCTCCACCCTTTGGAGGCGTGTTTCCCTCCGCGGGTCTTTTGTTACGGCCATCATCTATTCCTGCCATGCTACCCTACCGGTCCTTACATATGTGCCTGATAAGTGTACCGACGGTTTTATTCTTAAGGAAAAATAGATTTGCTCATGTATACAGATAGTTAGAGGGCTTTAGATGAGCCTTTTGTACTCTGGAATTCGGATGTCAACGATACATGGAGGCCAGAAGACCTACAGCACCGGAATACCGAGAGCATAAGAAGACCTAGTCCACTGGAAGACCGATAGCACCGCGTACCCGTTGAAGAATTGGAGTACTGATTGCGAGGGCTTTTTCTTTTCCTGAGCTGAGTATCGAGTGTAGCGCTGTTTCATCACCTCGAATTTCTTCGTACCCCTTTCGAGGAGTTTCCAAGGTACGCTCGATAGCCTGATAGAGTTCATCTTTGGCATGTCCCCAGCCAAGTCCCCCCTTACTCAATCTTTGCTTCAAATCTTCATACTCATCACTGGAAGCAAAATGTTTGAAGAGTTCTCCAACAGTGGTTCCATCGAGTTCCTTTGGTTCTTCAAGAGGTGTCGAGTCTGTAACCAGTGACATCACTTTTTTTCGCAATGCTTTCGCAGGTGCAAAGAGAGGAATGACGTTGTCATACGACTTTGACATCTTTCTTCCATCGAGTCCGGGGATAATCATGACCTGATCATTAATGAGTGGCTCAGGGTATTTGAGGAGACCTTCTCCATATACTGCATGTAATGAACCGGCCATATTTCGTGCCATTTCGACGTGTTGTTTCTGATCTTTTCCAACCGGAACTACGTCAGGCTCGTAGAGGAGGATATCTGCTGCCATGAGAACTGGGTAAGCGAACACCCCGTGATTCACTTCTTTGTCTTTTGCGACTGCATCTTTATATGAGTGAGCCTTTTGCAGATAACCAACTCCTGTCACACAACTAAGGTACCATGCTAACTCTGTAACTTGTGGCAGGTCGCTCTGGCGGTAGAGCAAGTGTTGTGAGGTATCTAATCCAAGCGCAATCCACGAAGCTGCGATATCA
>JBMTVV010000254.1:0-3567 GCA_049451755.1 Bdellovibrionota bacterium | reverse complement strand
GCACATGACCTCAGTAAAGGGGCTACAGTAGGTGATCGTTCCTTCTGTGTTCCGAATGATGAGAGCTGCTGCAAGATTCTCAACAAGAACCTGATGGCGGCTTAAAAGCATGCGGTCTTCCTCGTAAGAGTAGGAATCAAGCGCCTTCGCTTTCAAATGTTTCCGGAAGAAGCTGATGGTTGATGTGAAGATAGTCATGGAATCTGTAATCGCTCTCGCTCTTCTTCATACAAGAGAGGAAACTCCGAGAGTATCTCTTTTATCTGAGTGGCTGTGAAACCTGATGCTTGTAATGCCTTAGGGGCTTCTTCCATTGCATAGCCGCGAAGACCCTCTGCGCCTCGTTTCAGTCCCAGTTGTAAGCGGTGCGAGATGAGGTCTGCTGATTTTACAAGGAGGATAAGAGGCTCACGCTCAATCATCTCTTGTGGAGCTTGGTGCATCCGAATAACTGCTTTTAGCTCATCAGAAAAATTCCATAGCTCCGCAATGAATTGTCCAACTTCGCAGTGATTAAATGGATAGACGTCTTCTTCCACCGGACAAAATGTCCCAGCATTACCAGCTTGCTTCATGATCTTTGCATACCCAGTAGGGTCAACATCGAGTAAGAGAAGCTTGCCGATATCATGAAGGAGTCCACCGAGAAAAGCCTCGTTCTCTTTACCAGGAAGTCGCCGGATAGCAAGCTCACGGCTAAAAATAGCTGTGGCAAGGTTGTGTTCCCACAGCTGATCTCTGAGGGGATCATTATTAAGAAAGAGTTGGCTAAAGGTATTTGCACCGAGGATATTCTTCAGTTCTTTCGTGCCGATGACCGCAACAGCTTCGACAACACTTTCACTTCCAGACCCTCTGTCAAAGTAAACGCTATTTGCAATTTTAATTATTCGAGAGGAGAGCCCTTCGTCCCCTTCAATAGCTTTTACGAAATCAAGTGCCTCAGAGTCTGGGTTCATAACAACGTGAAAGAGCCGTTCCGCAGACTCCGGCATGAGGGGAATTGCATTCGGTCCGAGTGAGTTTGTGATTGTTTGCTTAAAGCCGACTGGAAGGGGTGGAAATGTACTTTTTGCCTTTGCAGTGTTCTTACGTGAGAAGATTTTTTTAAACATAACCCGCCCTAATGCCTATGGTGGTGCCTGAGGTTCCCACCTCTCTATAGGATACGGTTGCTATGAATTGAGCCACAAGTGTCTTTTCAGGAAAAACTCCTCTTCTCGTTTTCTGTTGCAGGGAAGTAATATTTTTTCTGAGAGGGAAGGCCTGTTAGTGTGCCTCTTGTGTTGCAAGGAGCGGTGTACGAAAAATAGGGAGTGCGGCGAAGGGACGATTTTTCGTCTCTGAGTATAAGCCCACGTCAAGGATAGTTCCTCATGAGAAATTATGTAACTCGAAATTATCAAAGATTTGCCCTTAGCATCCTATTTGCTTGTCCTGTAGTGGCTCCTCAACAGGTAACAGCGCAGGCCGCTTTAGAAGGGGAGGAGGTACTACGAGACACGGTGCACCACCAAGAAGATGCACTCATAGGAAAGCTCGCTGAGGCAGCAGGAAATCTTGCATCCGGTGCCGAGGCAGCAATGGCGAGAGAGGTGAGGCGAGATCTGCATATAACAAAAGAAGAATCGTTACCTCAATCTGAAGATATTACGATTGACTCCGTTCCCTTGGCTCCTTCCCACCCACAGGAGCAGTTGCAGGATGGACAAGATCCACTCGTTCGGATTGAAGAGGAGTTACAAGAGCTGCCAGAGTGAAAGGTGGCTTTCCGCTGTCTGAGACGGGTGTCTTTAGGTCTATAGACAGCCGATAACAGTGAATAGTTTTCCGGTTACCTAGGCAGAAGAGGCGATTCGAGCTAGAGTTCCCCGGATGGAAAGGATAGTAACTCAAGACAGCGCCCAGGCTAATAGAACCCTCCGGAAAATGCTCGCCACGATGCCAGTGGCCTCAGCACTCTTTTTGGCGTTACTCGTTACCTACCTCTATTTTTTCATCGAGAGTCTCCCATACTGGTTTCATCCCGGATGGACTACTGATGATGCACTGCAGCAGTGGTTTCCATTCCATGAAGTCTTACACCCGGGAGTGTTTGAGGGTGATCTCATCTACGAGACGATGAAGGGGTACCTCGCGCCGGCTCATTACTGGTTTTGTGCACTCCTTACGTACCTCACAGGTGATGTCATCATGGCAGCCCATTGGGCGATGCTCGCTCAAGTCGTGCTCGCAATAACTTTCGTATTTCTTGCGGTGCGGCACTGTTCGAGCACCCCCGCCGCCCTCTTTGCTGTGATCTGGTTTTTACACAGCCGATACCTCGTGCAGCGGATGACAGGTGGCCTGCCACGAGGTTGGTCAGCAGTCTTAATACCAGCACTTTGTTATTTCGCGCTGAAGCGACACCACACTGCGATTCTCGGGCTCCTCTTGCTGGGATGTCTCAGTAATCCTCCGACGACATTTCTGTGTGGAGTGGCATATGGAGTGTGGCTTTTTATCTCTGCGTTCATCCTTCGGAAATCAGAGTTCAGAAAGCCCTTTTGGCGCCTTGTGTTACTGAGTCCCGCGTTTGCTGTTGTAACCCTTCTTGTAGTGCAACGTCCTGAAGAGGTTGGCCAGATGGTGAGTTTTGCTGAAGCGGCTCAAATGGCACAGTTTCAAGTGCCCGATGGACGGTTTGCATTCTTACCGTTCCCGTCTATCCGAGAAGAGGTGCTCACCTTTGGATTTCTCGCATTTCTTGGTCGCCTGTATGACCCAGGAGCTTTTCTCACTCACTCTATGCCTCTGCTCGTCATCCTTCTTTTTGTCGGTATGTTTGGAGCATTGCGAGTTCGTAAGCCGTATTCGCTTCCAAGTATTTTCGGAGCGCTGTTCTTTGCGATTGCTGCTGTCTACCTCCTCTCACGCCCACTCGCATTCTGGCTCTATGTCCCGAATCGACATCTTCAATTTCCACTAGCGCTATTTTGGATCATGGCCTTTCCAGTTTTGGTATGGCGGCTCTTTCACAGTAGTAGGAGTGAGAGTGCGCTTGCTGATTCCTCTCTCCAAAGCTCGTGGAAGAGTGTAATAGCGCTGTTCATGCTTGGAGCATTCATCGTACTTGGATCCGGAAGTGGGCTATACGGATCAGCAAACTTTAATTATTCATACACAAAACACGGCAACCTCTTTCTGTGGGCGAAAGATAATACGTCGCGAGATGCTCTATTTGCAGGAGAGCCCCGGCTCATTGATGGTATGATGCTGCTCGGTGAACGAAGAGCATACGCGACAAATGAGACATATCACCCGTTTTACTCTCGGTACCGAGAAGAGATAGAGCGAAGACTTGAGATCACCTTTCGTGCGCACTACGCAGAAACGCTCCAAGAGGTGTACGACATCCTGCATCCTGAAGGCATTGACTACTTCGTGTTCCGTCGTAAGCGGTTTTATCCTGAAGAGTTACTGAAAGAGCGTTTCCATCCACCACTAGATATCCTTGTCGAGTCACTTACAAGTAGAGATGCTGAACGCTACGCGTATAAGCAGCTCCCTCGAACTGTAGACATAGAA
>JBMTVV010000253.1:0-3585 GCA_049451755.1 Bdellovibrionota bacterium | reverse complement strand
GCGCTCAAGTGGCAACCTGGCTGGTTGGAACCCTGGGGTCTGTGAAGCTTCACTGAGTAGAGAAAAGACGTACGCATCTCGCGCTACAATTCCTAGGGAAGAAACTCCCACTCCAAAGAGTAGAAAGGTGAAAAATATGGTAAAAAAAATGGGGAGGGCCAATACGAGCTCGACGAATACAGCTCCCTGCTCTGCCGGTCGATATAATGGCAAAACAGCATGACTTGGATAAGAGTATCGAAACCTCACTGCTGCAATCCTGTGAAACCTAGACCATTACCCTCGCAACCTTCCCCTGAGTTATTCGATCCCCTGTTATAGAGGTCAAAGCTGCCCACGCTGGCGAAGCCTTGAGTGCCTCCCTGCACCACTTGTGGGGGGGTTGCAAAAAGAGAGAGCGGAGTGCCGAGAATGCGCATCAGCGAAAGGAGTAGGGGTCGAAGTGCTGTCCTACTAAGAGTATGTCGTCGAGAATCACCGCTGTCTACACTGCGAGACACCAGTGAGTACTGCGCAGTGTTCTCGAAACTACTTCCACCAGAATACAACCCAAACATAAGGACCCCTTGATACACACGAACGACGCGCCCCTTGTCCAAAGAACCGTCAGGGCGACACTCCGGCTACCACATTGATAGGGTTCTACCGAGTTGTAGCGCGCCAATCCTATTTAATGCATTAATTATGCTTTTTTAGGCTCACATGTGGCCTATGAGGGAGCCTTATTCCGTAACTATTTGTTATTACAACTTATTTTAATCACTCCCCGTATATGATCATACGTTGTAATGCCAGTACCAACAGATGGACTCCGGTAGCGATCCCGTCTTCATCGTCTACGATGGTACAACACTATCTTAGCTCGCCAAACTCGTTAGAGTAGTAGTTGAGGAGAAACAGATTATGGAACCAACACAAGACAATCGAGCAATTCAGGCCGATAATGCGGCGACTCCGACTCGAGAGAACGATGGAGGAGAACACACGTCGCTGTTACATGGCATTCGGAACTTAGCAACCATTAAACTCTGTCAGCGAACAGAGCCTGAACAGACCGAAACGCTCCCGCTCCTTCTTGGTACATACACGTGTAACGTGGACAATAAGGGACGTCTTATCATTCCGAAGGCTCACGTTAAAATACTTGGCTCTGAGAAAAGCCTATTAGCTATCGCTGACCCCTCGAGTGGTAGCATTTGCTTATTCCCCAAGACGGCCTTTTTCGAGATGATTCCTGCTGCGTTACACCCCTCTTCAGACCACAACACACATCTTGAGCAGGTAAGAATATCTCTACAAAATGCACGGGAAATACAAATAGATACGCACAATCGCATCCAGCTCAACCCGCTTTTACGGTCTCTCGAGAAAAATAAGTGCTCCACCTGTCTCGTTATGGGCTCTGGAAATTTTCTCGAGATTAAGCCGCAGAACCAGGCGTAGATCCTTTTTTTAGTACAGCTAAGACTCAACTTCGGGTAGAACTATCTGAAGTGGCTGACCGGCGAGAGATATCGTACCCGCTCCATATCCCCAGCCCTACCCCACCAAAAGGCATTACGCCCTTGGGAGGAGAGAGTTACTCATGCACGAACATACACCAGAGCCGGATGAAGGGCGGCCTCCGAAACATGAACCAGCAGATTCTCGGAGCCAATCTTTTGAATCACTCGCCCTGCCGTGTCGCACCTATTCTCCGCAAGACCCATCTGATGCCTACTTCACACATTTCCTATCTCAGTTCATCATCGCCGACCCAACAAAATCGTTAACGAAGGAGATGATAACCGAGATAACGATGAATCCCTCGAAGGGATTCCGAACGATTCACAATGAGAGCTCCACTGAACAGAGGACCACCCTGCATGAGTTACATACAAGAACCCGGAGAGAACTGAGACCTCTTCTTCCGAAGGATGTCCAGGTGCGTTTCCTACATCCCTTGGTGCTGAATCAGACTGTCTTATCAAACAGTGAAATTGGCTCCTATACGGAGCTGCAGGTCTACACTGCTATGCTGGAGTTAAGACAACCTGAGAAAGAGAAAAGCTATGCCCTTGTCTCTTCAAGTAAAGAGTTAGAGCTCTTCTCTCATCCAGTTGCCTACCTCCTCGCATACTTCGAGAGTGACAATCCTCAATCTGAGTTTCACCAAAATACACGCAGTTGGTTGTATCAACCAACTCTCTCACCACATGCTTTCAATGAGAGCCTCCAACGTTTTTCATCTCTCTATGCATCAGAACCAAGCACAGTGCGCGAGCACGCTCAAAGGGATTTGACGAAGTATCTTTACCCCCGAGAGCTCGACGATCCAGATATTCAAGAGCGGCTCCATATCAAGCAGGGACGAAATGGAACCCTACTCCTCAGCTTCGATGGTGAGCACCTACCAGAGTTCGACATTCACCTTCATCCGCTCCACCTAACCGTCCAAACGACTATCCCTGCTTCTCTGATCATTAGACTCAAAAGAGATATGTTCTAGTAAAAAGAGCTCCCTAAAGCATACCCGTTGTTCACCACACTACGATCCCCTACTCCACGCTCGACTGCCCTCCACTCGATTAGGCTCCTAACAAAAAAAGATAACTTCAGGCTTTCCGAGGAGGAGATAGAATCGCTATCATTAGCGGCGCACCGCACATCATTTTTGCGTTGCAGGAAGCGGTCTTTTTCAGAACGTCTGGGTTACTGAAGGACATAAATAGAGAATTTCGTATGAAAGAAATAAACGTCGGCTCAAGACTTCGTCTGATCCACCGCAGCATTGGCTCTTACCGATATGCATTCCTCAATACGGTGCTGCTCATTCTTTGGGGAGCTCCCCTTTGCTTCGCAACACCGTATCCAGATGCTGCCCAAGTATACCGCGGCTATCGAGACAAGTCGTTCGTAAGACCTGGCAAGTTTGTCGAAGAAATCCATGATGGCACCTCAGCAGAAGAGTCTTCCCTCCTCGACGCGCAAGGGGAAGTGGTGCTAGTCACTCGCTTTGTCGTACACGGCAACTCACAACTTTCTGAAGCCACACTAGGCGCCACTCTAGAGCCCTTCATCAATAGAGAACTTCCTATTAGTGAGATTACTGGTGCTGCTACTGCCCTCATGAATACGTATCGTTCTCATGGCCTCTTTACCGCTCGAGTCTATGCGCCAACACAAGAGATACACGATGGAACTGTTGTCCTTCATGTGTACGAAGGCTCGCTCGAAGAAGGAGGCATCATTGTAAAAAATTCGGAGGATATGGTGAAGACTTCCGTAGTGGAAGGTATTCTTCATAACGCACTCACCGAAGGAGCTCTTATTGAAAAGGATCAATTTGAACGAGGGATGCTTCTCGTAAACGACCTCCCTGGAATCTCCTCCTATGCCACTCTTTATCCCGGCACAAAAGTTGGAGAAGCCCGTTTTCAGCTTAGTGTTGTTGATGAACCGACAATCAGTGGAAATATTGACTTTGATAACTTTGGAGGATGGTTTACCGGTGAAGAGCGAATCGGAACGACGCTCTACATAAACAGTCCTACCGGCGCAGGAGATCAACTTACCTTTCGATATGTGACCTCCGGTGAAGATTCA
>JBMTVV010000252.1:0-3585 GCA_049451755.1 Bdellovibrionota bacterium | reverse complement strand
CGAGAACATTATCGTCAAAGAGAACGGTACAATTTTTCTTGGAGGCCCTCCACTGGTAAAAGCAGCTACAGGAGAAGAGGTCAGCGCTGAAGAGCTTGGAGGTGCATTCGTGCATGGTACTGTGAGTGGAGTATCAGATTATACGGCAAAAGATGACTACGAAGCGCTACGAAAGGTCAGAGAACTTGTCCTTCACTTCGAGCCAGACTCTCAATGTCAAATCCGTGTCGAGTCAAGCGCGCCTCTCAACTCGCCCACTCTCCTATCTGACATACTGCCAACAGACAGGAAAAAGCCGTTCCCGATACGAGAGGTCCTACAACACATTATCGACGCCGGCTCACTGAGTGAATTCAAGCGCGAGTTTGGGAATACGCTTATTACCGCCTTTGCACGAATCGATGGATACCCCGTTGGGATTCTCGCCAATGATGGAATTCTCTTTTCCGAGAGTGCACAAAAAGGTGCTCACTTTATTGAACTCTGCTGCCAAAGAAAGATCCCTCTCCTATTCCTTCAGAATGTAGTCGGCTTCATGGTTGGGAAAGAGTACGAACATGGAGGCATTGCAAAACATGGAGCAAAGCTTGTACATGCTGTCGCAAATGCAAAAGTACCAAAGCTCACAGTAGTAGTTGGAGGTTCTTTTGGTGCAGGAAACTACGCCATGTGCGGAAGAGCATATGACCCCCGATTCCTTTTCCTATGGCCGAATGCACAAACCTCAGTGATGGGTCCAGAACAGGCAGCCAATGTGCTTACTGAGGTAAAACGTGACTCAACTCTTAAACGGAAGGGTGCAGTAGACGAAGCCTCCCTATCACAATTTTCGCAGGAAATCTTAGAGCAGTACGAGCATCAGGCTGATGCGTACTACTCAACGGCACGACTGTGGGATGACGGTGTTATTCTACCTCAGGATACGAGACGCGTTTTGAGCCTAGCCCTCAGCATCGTCACCCGACATGAACCAGAGGTGAGCACCTTTGGTGTATTTCGAATGTAGGAAACTCATGACCAAAAAGAGATGTAACAAAATTCTCATAGCGAATCGTGGCGAAATAGCAAGACGAATTGCCAGAACCATAAAAGAAGAAAAACGTATTGCTGTTGGACTCAGTTCAATTCGGGATGTGACCGCAAACCACTTACGTGCGTGTGACGAATCTATTCTCGTAGACGAACCACAGGTCGCCCAGGTCTTTCTCCGTCCCGATATTATCATCGAAGCAGCAAAAGAAGCTGGTGCGAATGCCATTCATCCCGGCTATGGCTTCCTATCCGAATCCCCTGCACTTGCTACAGCGTGTCATGAGGCAGGGCTCATATTCATCGGTCCGACCCCAGAGCTCTTAGCCCTCTTTGGCGATAAGGCAAAAACGAAGGAACGAGCAAAACAACTTGGCATTCCAGTTGTCGAAACACGGTGTGTTGACCCGAGTACGCTAGAAGAATTCATGCGGGATACAAAAGCCCAGAAAACCCTCTCGTATCCCCTGCTCATTAAGGCTCGTGGTGGTGGTGGTGGCAGAGGAATGCGTCTGGTGCAATCTGCCACGGAGCTCGAGACTTCAATTTCCTCTGCTAGTAGAGAAGCTGAAAAATTTTTTGGTGATGGGACACTTCTCATCGAGCCATTCCTGAGGGAGATCAAGCACCTCGAGGTACAAATTGCGAGCGATGCTCACGGGAATGTCATACACCTCTACGAGCGAGAGTGCTCTGCGCAAAGGAACTACCAGAAAATCCTTGAAGAGGCTCCTTCACAGGGGATTTCATCAGAACTACGTAATCGACTCTTCCATGATGCTATACTTCTCTTTCAGGATCTCAACTACGAGGGACTGGCAACCGTTGAATTTCTTGTTACTCCAGACGAACAGTATTACTTCACTGAGGTGAATCCCAGACTTCAGGTTGAGCATACTGTCACAGAAGAAATCCTCGATATTGATCTCGTATCGCTGCAACTACATATCGCTGAAGGCAAGAGTATTGACTCTTATGACATCCCTCTGAGAGATATCCGTCCCTCTGGACATGCCATTCAAGCGAGAATTAATGCCGAGAGCTCTCTCGATTTTCTTCCTCAAACTGGAACGCTCCGAGAGTGCTCTTTCCCAGGAACCTCACATTCACTACTTTCAGATGCTACCCAACGAGGGACTGGCCGCTTAGGAGCAGTGCGATTAGAGCACGCCGTTGAGCGCGGCTCTGTGGTCACTGCTGACTACGACTCACTCATCGCTAAGTGCATTCAACATGCAGCGACCAGAGAAGAAGCAATAGCGCGCATGATCCAAAATTTACAAGGGGCTGTCATTATCGGAGTGGAAACGAATATCCCTTTTCTTCTGAGAGTTCTCGAGGAAGACACATGGCGGAAAGCATCGTATACAACCGATATCACCTCTGCGCTCCGAGCCCATACTCCTCCACTGAAAAATCTCGTGATTGAGCACGCTGCTGCCGCTCTCGTCTCTCTGTACAGGACGCGACAGGGATCGCACCCCATTCGCACCTCGCACTCCGAGTCCTCATGGGACGTAAAGGATGGATTCCGTCACTCGGGTAGCCCACAACGGGCCTTCTCAGTGCGCTGTAAGGGTCTCGATATCGAAGTTGGGATGCTTCAGGTCGGAGCTCATGAGTTTCACCTTACTCATGAGGATACAGTGTATCGCGTGACGTTGAGCTCGGAAGCTCAGGGTACGCAACAGCTGATTATTGATGGGAATAATCACCGGATGAGTGTTGTCGCATTACAACATAATGATCACGGTTCCGAAGAATTCTGGGTTGAGGGCCCAATGTTTAGCTCCTCGGTCGAGATCTCCCGCCCTACTCTCAGGAAGGATACCGACGGAGTCAGTGGGGTTTGTCGAACGATTCATTCACCACTCCCAGGTAAAGTTCTCCGGCTCCTTGCCACTGTTGGACAAAAAATTGAGGCTGGAGAACCCCTCATCCTCCTAGAATCGATGAAAATGGAGCATACCATCAGCAGCCAATCGGAAGGCTCAATCGAGCGTCTTGAAGTGCAAGAAGGAGATGTTGTTAGCTCTGGTCAACTGTTAGTGACTGTAGCATAAGTGCTGTGAAGAACTACTGGCGTACAAACTAATGAATGAGGATTCCAAACCTGTGCTGACCCCTGAAGAGAACCACGATCACTCAATCTCCGAGATGCATCAAAAAGATTGCGGAGTAGATCGACTCATACTTGAGCGAGAAATCAAGGCGTTTGGCCATCAGATATTTCAACATCTTGAGAGAGAAAAGCCCTCTATACTTCGGGCGAAGTTTTGGACGAGCAAGATCATGCAATGGTCGATGCAGTTTCAGCGTTTTAAAACTGATATGTTTCGACTCGTAGACGTACTACCTTCACTCGCAACCGATCGCTCAATAGCAGCGCACGTATCAGAGTACCTGGAAGCATCGGCGAGAGAAATTCACGGAATACTCGGATGGGGCGTAAAAGTTCGCCCGAACTCATTGAGAGGAAAAATCGTTGCCATCGCAGTCAGAAAAAGTGTGGGCCAAATGGCAAAGCAATTTATTGCTGGCGCAACTCCGCGGGAG
>JBMTVV010000251.1:0-3589 GCA_049451755.1 Bdellovibrionota bacterium | reverse complement strand
GCCGAATCTTGACCACTTTCATCTCAGAATCGACTCACGACTAAAAGAGCTACGACATGAGATCCTTACTGGTCTTTCAGAGATACCCCACATGCATATTCTCGAACCCGAGCAGCCGAAAGATATGTCTTTCATTTCAAGTATCATTAGCTTTCACATCACCAAAGATGGAGTGGACTTAGGAGAAAAAATAAAACAACAGCTATCAGTTCCACATGCGTTGAGAGAAGGTGTTGGCGCACCGCTGCATCCAGAGTACGACCAAAAACCAATTACTATTCCAGCGAAAGTAGAAGATCAGCAGCTTTCCCTGTTACGACTCTCCCTCGATCCACACAAAGTCTCAACTGTTGAGGGATATAAGGAATATGCTCTTAAGCTTCAGTATGTACTCGCTCGAATGAAGCGCGAGGTTGAAGCCCTCTTGGACTCCTCCGACGAAACATCGTAGCTCCCTCCTTCGAATTTAGCTCAACGAAAATCATATCCAACCAAGCCTAAAAAGAACTCATGGTTCTGGAGCAGGATTTACAATAGAATATTTCATACATAACAAGCAGATTTCAGAACATCTTGACTATGACGCGCACCCTCACCTCCGAATGTAAGAACTATCTGGACATCCAAGAGCTTACCGTGGCAGAGTCTAGAGAGGAGATGGCGGCTCTACTAAAATCGAAGACGACACTCAAAGGATTATGCTTCAGTGAGGCTATTCCCACAGCGAACTTTACCGGCTCCGTCCTTGGTGAACTTGCAACACTCAGTAACAACTCCCACTCAGGAAATCCGACAGGTGGAAGAGCGTTTTCCTATACCGAATTAGAGAAATATGCCTTTCACTCCTGTACCTTAGGAATTCCTTATCGCCATGGAGCAAGAGCAGCTCTTGCTACTGCTCTTCTCCTCTCCGAACAAAGCGGCTCTCCTCATGAAGCGCATGAACTCACCGCTCATATAGCCGCTGAGACATTTCAAGAACTATGTGAGATATATGGGCTTTCCTACGAGTCAGCGGAAGTGTTCTTCGATGATAATGCAACAACAGCACTTTTTTCGCTTCTCGCTCTCTTAACAGATAAAACAGCTCAATCTATACTCTCGTTCAGCGATACTGGAAGACTTATTAATCCGACACTGAAGGGGGCACATCCTTTTCAACATGCAGCAAACTTTCCTGCTGCCGTAGATATCTGGGACAATAAACGACTCGATACTCTTATAAGAGCCTCAGAGCATATCTCAAATTCTATTCATACGATTCATACCTACCTGCCCCATCGAGCGACCCATGAACAACTTCTCGAACAAGTGCATAGGGCGGTTACTAAACAACCTATCTCACTCGCAGTAATCCCAACAATTACCAGCTCCGGTTATCGGGTACCGTTCATTGAAGTTGCTCAGATACTTCGAGGTCATTCTCATGGAGAGAAAACCATTTTACTTCTCGATGATTGTCAGGGCGTTGGGCGATTAAATCTTATAGACGGTAAAGGCGTCGTAGACGACGAAAGAGACTTGCTCTGGAACTATTACGATGGAGTGTTTCTCACAGGAGCAAAGGTTCTTGGAGCACTTCTCGGAACTGGCGCTATTCTCTGGCAGGGGCAGCGGCTTAAGCAACGGCTCCTCCCATTTGAACAATCCTCCTCTCTACAACGACATCGTAGTTGGTCGTTCTGGTCATACGATCTCGAGCGAGTAGACCGCTGGAATAAAACGGCGACGACGGGTGGGATGGCGCAAGCACCTGAGCTGGCATCGCTGCTCGTATGCCTGAGACGACTTCGCGAAATAACCAGCTCGCACTGGAAGAGCAGCCCATTGGCCACAGAGCTCCTTAACCTCATATCACGACATCAGAGAATTACCGCGTATTCCTCTCGCCCTCGTGATCAAACTCAGTGTGATTCCATCATCAGTTTTGCTGTCCCTGATGAGCAACAATGGCTCAATGCAAAAAGAGACCTCCTTCACAAGCCACAGCTGAACGAAGAGAAAGCAAATCACATCGACCGGATATCACTCCCTGCACATCTCACAGTTCATGGAGCTTCAATTGCTCGATTTGCATTAAATCCGCTGACCCTCTATGAGGAGCCTGACTATGCAAGTCGAGCTCTCGTTAGCTTAGAGCGACTACTTACATTACTGTAAGGATGTACACTCGCTAATTCCTTGCCACAATCTCAAAGAGAGAAACACCGATCAGGAGGTAGGTTGTAGTAAGAGCAATAATGAGAGAGAACCATCCACCCACACTCAAGAGCCCGCTGGCGGTGAAGATTACGAGGCTTACTTCAATGACTCCAAAAAAGAGGGGAAAGAGAAGCGGAAGGAGAATAAGCGGGAATAGGATTTGACGATGCTGATGCTCTAACACGAGCCCTGCTAAGAAACATCCGAGGGCAGAATAGCCAATGGTGACAACTCCAAGGAGAACAAGTAGAGAGTGCCAGTGAGAGAGTAACGAGACATCAAGAAGAGCTGCGAGTAAAAGACTTGAAAACACCGTGTTTCCGAATAAAAGAGCCGACACGAAGAGCACTTTTGAGAGATAGAAAGCGGTTGCAGAGATATCAAAGATGAAACACGCAGAGAGAGTTTTTGCTCCCCTATCCGCCTCAAAAACTCGAAGTAAGCTCATCGAGCCAGTCAATATGAAGACACTCCAAAGAATGGGATGAAAGAGCTCTCGGCGGAGCTCCTCTTCTGTCACGAGAGCTCCAATACCTAGTCCTAGAAATGAAACAAGGAGAATACTGACGGTAAGGAGCGGGAGAATTTGAGCGCCAGAGCGAAATTCCAACTGAAGATCTTTTCGGAGCAAAGCAAGCACATGTCTCATAGCACACCCCGTCCATCACGCTCAGATCGAGAGAGGAACCGCCCACTTAACTGAAGCGGTATCGGAGCAAGCGATCGAAAAGGAGCTTCTTCATGAGAGACAACACAGACGAGTCCCTCCTTACAATGCTCTCTGTGGCGAAGGAGGCTCTCTGAGAACAGCTCACGGCCCTCAACATCGAGTCCATCGAGCGGCTCATCAAGAAGTACAAGGTCTGCTTTTCGACCGAACGTAATCGCAAGACCAAAACGAGCCCTCCATCCCTTTGACAGCTCACCAACTCGTTGTTGATAAGAACGCGCTAGTCCGAAAAATTGTATACATTCCTTGAGGAACACCTCATCCCATCCAAGTCCACAAAAGAAGTGGATGTGTTCCTGGACGGTTAAGTCATCGAACTGAAAAAGACGTGGCTCATAGAGGGCTCTTGTCCGTATTCCAGTTGAAGCTATCGAACCTTCATCAGGTGAGAGTGCCCCACCGAGGATTCGAAGGAGCGTTGTCTTTCCAGCACCATTCGCTCCACTTATAAGGAGCACTTCACCACTGTTGAGCTGAAATTGCGGACAGTCGAGCACGAGCTCGTGATGAAAATACTTTCTGACCTGGGCAAGTTCAAGCTTCACTCTTCGTTATACTCTCTATCTCACTCTGTCCTCGCTCATAACTCTCTTGCGTGATCTTCCCTGACTGAAACTCAAACTCAATCTCTTCCAATAATGCTTTTCGGCGCTCGTA
>JBMTVV010000250.1:0-3592 GCA_049451755.1 Bdellovibrionota bacterium | reverse complement strand
GGCTGTTGCGCCACCATCCCCTGCCGGCGCCGCTGGCCGCGAACCCCCTGCCGGGGAGTTGATGCGCAAGCATGACGACATCCCCTGAAGCCACCTGACGCCCTGCTCGCCATGGCAGCCATTCCTCTCACCCAGGAACAGATTGAGTATGCAGCGCTTGATGCTGAGGTGGTGATACACCTCCATGACAAGCTTTCAGAGATTGAAAAAAAGGCCACGCCGCGACACTCCATGAAGCTAGAAACCCTCATGAAAGGTGTTGTAGAGGCACAGCAAGAGCGAGAGGCCTTGTTGGGCGCTCCTGAAATTCAAGGCGCGCTTGAGCTCCTCCGCCGGCAGGTCGAGGTGTGTCGAGATCAGTTACGGTCGATACTTCTCAGTGAAGCGGATGAGGGCATAAGTGATAACTATCGGGGACCTTATGGAGTGGCCGCTCAACGGAGCCTTCCTATTGAGCAACCAAATATCAAGAAGTTGCGTGAGCTCCTTCCAGACATTGCCGAGCAGGTGATTGAAGGAAAGACAACGAAAAATCAATTGAAGACAGCATTAGAAGAGCTCGACAGGGGCTCTGAGACGAATGCCATTTGGGCAGAGATCAATGTTGATACGGGGGCGTATACACAACCCCGACTCTCGTTGGACTTGTCAGGTGCCCAATCGACAGAACAAGCATTAGACCAACCACGGAGTTCCGATATTGAGTCACTTGATGTAGCGACGCTCGGCAGACTTACAAAGAGTGATTTAATGGAGCGTCTCTTAGAAGCCGAGCTCGGACAACTTCAAGTAGTCAGAAGTTTTGGTCTGGGTGACCGGTTAGCATTTCTTGACACCAAAATTCAGAAGTACTCAGAGCGTATTTATGATCGGTTGATAGAGCTCGCAGACGGAGCACCTCAGGTCACCTATAAGAGTGCTCATGGAGTAGCGCGACTCACGTCGCGACCGAAGCGAGAGATTGATATTGAGCACCTCAAAGAGCACTATCCCGAGGTGGCCGAGAAGTGTATCACCGAGCAACTTTCCAAGACTCACTTGGGGAAGGTTCTCCGAGAAATTGGAGCTGAACCGAAGACAGCCGAAGCGCTGGTACGTGAAATTTTCAAACCTACAGGAGAGTTCTCTACTCCCCGAATTTCTATTCGTCCAAATTATGGGCTGTTTTATAAAGGGATAGAGCTACCTCCCGAAGGGAGCGAGAGTGTGTATGGTGATGATATAGGGGAAGAGTTCGAATGATAACCGTAAGTAATGATAATGTGCCAAGCCCAGGGGGAGAAGATAGAGACGATCGTGAGGCTGCACAGGCGCGAGAACGTGAGCAGTACAAACGAGACCTCGATAAACTCATTGAGGAGTTGAAAGAGCGAGTTAGTAAGAGAGTTCAAGCAGGGAAGGATCAACAGGAAACTCTCGCCAGTAGGGGTCCTGAGAAGGCGCGTCCTCAATCTCATGCAGTGCATGCCCGTCCAGGAATTCCCGAACGAACCGCCTCTGAGATCGTACAGCTTGAGAAAACAGCCCGGAATATTCAAGAGCAGCACGGTGTATCGTTGCCAATGGGCCAGATTCTAGCTGCGCGCGGATTCTCCGAGGGAAAGGATGTCTCGAGTTTTTTAAAACCGGCCCTTGAGCCACATGTAAAGCGGATACCATCACTCCTCGGTGTGAAGGAAGCACGCTCTGAGATTGTTCGGGCTATATCGAAAGAAAAGCCTATTACGATTGTTTGTGACTACGACGCTGATGGTACGACATCAGCTGCGATTCTTACTCGTTTCTTTCGGGATGTAGGTGTGAAGAACCTGAAGGTGCTCTCTCCTGACCGCAACAGAGAAGGACACGGATTAAATGACGAGCGAGTGCAGCAGGCAGCGAAGCGAGGAAAAGATGGACTCCTCATCGTACTTGATTTCGGAACAAAGAATCATGCAGAACTTGCGCTCGCAAAAGAGCTTGGTTTGAGAACCCTTGTTATTGATCATCACCACCAACCCGAAGGCAAGGCGCTACCAGCTAATGCCTTCATCAATCCGCAAAGACCAGAGTGTGGTTTTCATAAAGATGATATGTGCACGGCGGGACTTACATGGCTCGTGACACATGCTGTTCGAAATAAGTTAATGAGGGGTGGTGATGAGAACTTGGCGGAGCGTGCAAAAGCGACTCGGATGAGACCTTTACTTGCGTTAGCCGCACTCGGAACGGTAGCGGATGTTGTACCGCTTACTCCAAGTAATCGGGCGCTCGTAACAGCTGGGCTCAAGGAGATGAACCGGACCCCAATCAAGGGACTCAAGGAGTTAATGGCGCTTTCCGGCGTGCGGTCTCCGGTGAGTGCTGAAGATCTCGGCTTCGCCATAGCACCCCGCCTAAATGCTCTCACACGGATGATCGCTGCTCCACGACGGGGGAAAACTGCTGGGATGCTCATGACGGATCTCCTCTCAACACCTGTCCGGAAGCGAGCGAGAGAATTCGCTGAGCTTGCGGATGAGCGAAATCGTCGACGTAAGGAGTTAGAGCGGTTAGTGACGCATAAAGTGGTAAAGTCGCTGGAGGCAAAGCCGTTCGTGCCGAATGTTATTTTTGTAACCGATCAGGAATTTAAGGGGGCAGTACACGGAATTATCGCAGCACGACTCGTTGATCGGTATGCGCGTCCTGCATTCGTAATGACAAGAGATGGTGAAGGGAACTATGTCGGTTCAGCACGATCTGGCTCTGGTGTGCACCTTGCGAAGATTATCGAGCAGTGTGGTGATATTATCACGAAGGGTGGGGGTCATGCGGCAGCTGCAGGATTTACGCTGCCGGAAGAGAACCTCTTAACGTTTAAAAATCGAGTACGGAGTGCTGTGAAGAAAAGTCTCGGCACAAGTGGCATCGTTGCGCCGACAGTGAATGCGGACATCGTGCTAACGATACCAGAGCTCCTCGCGAATGGAGCATCGTTCGTGAAGGAATTGAAGTTGCTTGAGCCGTGCGGTCGGGCGAATCCCTCTCCGAAGGTTGCGCTTGAGGGTCTTTCGGTTGCTACCATTGAGCGTGTTGATAACCGCCACCTCAAGGTGTGGTTCCGCCAAGGGAACACGCACATGTATGGAATGTTGTGGAATCACAGGCGGCACCCTGCTCTTAACATAGGGGGAAAGGTTGATATCGTCGCAAAACCATTCCTTGAAAAGCGGAATGCAATCCACAATGCGGAGAAGCAGTCGTTACGACTCGAGGTCCTCGCGGTACGAGCTACGACCGAAAGAAATCGTGAGAAGTAAGCTGTTTACTGGAGTGACTCATACTCTGTAATAGCAGCTTCTAGTTTTGTTCGCTGCTCCTGAGCTTCGCGGAGTTTCTCCTTCTCACCGTTTATAACCTCTACAGGAGCTCTTGATACGAATCCTTCGTTAGAGAGTTTCGCAGTGAGTGCGCTGATTTGCTTATCGATTTTTTCAATCGCCTTCTTCGTACGATCAATTTCTGACGGTACATCGATAAAGTCGAGGAGGTTTGCAAAGATCTCCATTTCTCCAATGACTGAGACAGTAAACTTCTCAGGCCGTTTCTGAGAGACGGTTAATGAGCCGAG
>JBMTVV010000249.1:0-3595 GCA_049451755.1 Bdellovibrionota bacterium | reverse complement strand
TGATGGTTCCCAAGGGCTGTGCTCTGGAACTCTGATCAGTCCGACCCACGTCCTCACAGCAGCTCACTGCTTCTTTTCCTCTGTTGGACCAACGCTCATATCAGTAGCGGGACAAACGAAGACTGCAGTGAACGTCACATCGCATCCCGCACTTTCGATTGACGACCAGAACGCACGAATCAATAACGATGCAGCGATTGTTGAACTTCGTTCTCCCTTCTCAGGAGCCTCTATTCTTCCAGTAGTTATTAGTCGTCAACCGCAGTCTGGTAATACCATCTCTATCTTCGGATACGGGAAGAATGAGGTGGGACAAATCGGGACACTACGGAGTGGTGAAATGCGAATCCATGAGGTATCCACCACGCATATCCGGGCCAAGTACGAAGGCGAAGGGAGTAACACCTGCTTTGGAGACTCTGGTGGTCCTGCCATACTGACCTACACGAACGGCGCTGGAGTTGAGGTAGACGGCATTGTGGGAGTTGTTTCTTCTGGAATTTTAGCGACCTGCCTCACAGGAGATGAGACGTTCTTTACCAACATGACCGCACAATCGCTCATCGACTTCATTACGACTGTGGCACCATCAGCGTCAGTAAGCTAGGTATTCACCATAGAGCACGAGAGTAACATCATGCGGGCATACATATAATGTTTCCATCGAGGATTCATACGAAGAGTTCACGCCCGCCGGCATCTGGAAAGCGCTACGTACACTCACAAGAGCTTCTCTTTTAGTTTTTCAAAGAAACTTTTCTCTTCTTCGATAGGGAGATCTCCATCAAGCGCTCGAAGCTCTTCGAGCAGAGCCTTTTGCCGCTCTCCAAGTTTTTTCGGTACATGCACAACGAAGCGTACATGAAGGTTGCCACGTTGTGAGGACCCGAGTTTCGGCACTCCCTTCTGTCGAAGTGTGAAGACTTTCCCTGAAGGAGTTCCGGCAGGAATCCGAATCTTCTCCTTCCCTTCTAGGGTCGGAACCTCAATTTCAGTTCCAAGAGCTGCAGCGACGTAAGTGATCGGAATCTCACAAAATAGCTCAGATTCATCACGCTCAAAAATAGAATGCTCTTTCACGAGAATCTGAACGTAGAGGTTCCCTGCAGGTCCTCCTTGAGTTCCAGACTCGCCCTCACCTCGAAGCTTCAGGCGTTGGCCATGGTCTATCCCTGCAGGCACCTTTACCTTAATTTTTGCCTCTTTTGCTTCTAGTCCAGACCCACGGCATGTATCGCAGGGGCTCCGTACAATCTCACCACTTCCCTGACAAACAGGACACGTGCGAGCAATTGTAAAAAAGCCCTGCTGCACACCAATTTGTCCCTGTCCCCTACACTGCTGACAACGCTCACGTGTGGTTCCCGGAGCAGTCCCCTCCCCAGAACACGTTCCACACGTCGCATGTCGCTTTAAAGAGATTTCTTTTTCAACACCAAAGATCGCTTCTTCAAACTCAACTTCAAGATTGTACTTAAGATCTTGTCCTGGATACCCACGAGACCCACCTCCCCGTCGAATATCACCACCGAAGAACGACTGAAAAATATCACCAAAAAGATCTTCAAACCCGGAGAAGTCCCCAGAAAATCCACCTCCGGCGCCCTGTTCAAATGCAGCCCAACCAAACTGATCATACTTTTGGCGTTGCTCTACATTGCTGAGCACGCTGTAGGCATCGGTAACTTCTTTAAACTTTTCTTCAGAGGCCTTATCCCCCTGGTTCTTATCCGGGTGGTATTTTATGGCTAACTTTCGATATGCTTTTTTGATCTCATCCTGAGATGCTGAGCGAGAGACTCCAAGTAACTCATAACAATCTTTCTTGGACACAGTAACTATCTCCTCGATGGAGCGCCTATTCCAAGAGCGCTCAAGACAGGACGGCTCCACGACTCACAAGTTGCTCTACGAGCTGAATGGGCATTACATCCTTCGCCCAATAGAGTGCCAGATTCAGCCTAACTACCCAACCATCCGATAAAAAATACCGAAAGACATATACGCAAAGGTCCTGTAGACCAAGGAAACTGGCCTACAGGACCTATCATCTCATCTCATCCGAAGAGGTATTACTCACGAACCTCTTCAAAGTCAGCATCAACGACATCATCATCTGCCGACTCATCCTTGGAACCCGCTCCGCTACCGTTCGTAGCTCCCCCTGAGGCAGCAGCTTGCTCTTCAGCAGCCTTCTTATAGACCATCTCAGAGACTTTGTGCGCTGCAGAGGTAAGTGCTTCAGTAGCACTCTTAATGCCCTCTAGCTCATCAGCCTCAAGTGCCTTTTTCGCCTCTTCAAGAGCCGTATCAACGGTACCACGCTCTTCAGCTGACAGCTGCTCTCCGAGCTCTGCAACCTGCTTTTCGGTGCTGTAAATGAGTGAGTCGAGACCGTTCTTCGCCTCAACTTTTTCTCGACGCTGCTTATCTTCATCAGCATGAGCCTCGGCATCTTTCACCATCTGATCAAACTCTTCATCGGTGAGACCAGAACTTGCGGTGATCTGAATAGACTGCTCTTTTCCAGTACCGAGATCTTTTGCGGAAACATGAACAATTCCGTTTCCATCAATATCAAATGTCACTTCGACCTGAGGTACACCACGAGGCGCCGGAGGAATTCCCACGAGCTCAAAGCGCCCGAGTGTTTTATTGTCCCCAGCCATCTCACGCTCACCTTGCAGTACGTGAATGGAGACCGCTGGCTGATTATCTGCTGCGGTTGAAAAGACCTGACTCTTACGAGTAGGAATCGTTGTGTTCTTCTCAATCAGCTTCGTTGCTACTCCACCGTATGTCTCAATGCCAAGACTCAGCGGTGTGACATCGAGTAGGAGCACGTCTTTGACATCTCCTTGAAGGACACCTGCTTGAACTGCAGCACCAATTGCTACTGCCTCATCTGGGTTTACGTTCTTCGATGCATCTTTTCCAAAGATACTTTTTACCCGCTGTTGCACCGCTGGCATCCGAGTCATTCCACCTACGAGAATAACATCGTCGATCTCTCCGGCAGAAAGCCCCGCATCTTTTAGCGCGGTACGACACGGTGCATCAAGCCTCTTGAGGAGATCCTCACAAAGAGCCTCAAACTTTGCCCGTGATATCTTGAGGTTCAAGTGTTTGGGTCCAGAGGCATCAGCAGTGATAAAAGGAAGATTTATGTCTGTCTCACTCGCAGAGGAGAGCTCATGCTTCGCCTTCTCAGCCGCTTCCTTAAGACGCTGAAGGGCAAGCGTATCCGAGCGCAAGTCGATTCCCTGATCTTTCTTAAACTCATCAGCGAGGTAATCTACAAGCTTCAGATCAAAGTCCTCACCACCAAGGTAGGTATCTCCGTTCGTCGACTTTACCTCGAATACTCCATCACCAAGTTCAAGAATCGAAACGTCAAATGTTCCGCCCCCAAGGTCGAATACCGCGATTTTCTTCTCACCTTCTTTATCAAGTCCATAAGCGAGCGCAGCAGCTGTCGGCTCGTTAATGATTCTCTGAACATTCAATCCCGCAATCTTACCCGCGTCTTTTGTTGCCTGACGCTGCGCATCGTTGAAGTACGCTGGTACAGTAATAACTGCGTCTGTAACTGTCT